>JBAWCX010000099.1:0-17714 GCA_049590495.1 Binatus sp. (SeqCode) | reverse complement strand
CCAACGTCAAGTCCGTGGTCTGGGCAACTTTGGATTGAAGCGCGGCGAGCTGATCACCGGTCGCATCGAGGCTGCGCTGAACCTCGACGACCCGTGCGGTGAGCGCCGCGATCTCATTCGAAGTATCGGAAGTGACGCTGCGCAACCGCACCGTGAAGAAAATTGTGCTCGCCGCGATCGCGACGACCGCCGCTGTGGCCGCCGAGCCCAGCATCGCAAAGCCGCGCCCACGTGAGGCTTCGCGCTCCGACCGATCCACAGTCCGCTGCGCCGGACGACTTGCGACGCGCGTCGGCTGTGCCTCGTCGGCGTCGAGGCGCGCTCGCAGACGGCTCCAGATCCGATCCGAGGAACCGTCGCCGCCCGCTTCTGCGACCGCCATCGCCGCGAGCGCTTCGGTAAACGACGCAAGTTCGCGTTCGCATTCTTCGCATTGCGTGCCCAGATGCTCGTCAACCGCGCCTGCTTCCCGGTCGTCGAGCCGGCCAAGTGCCTTCAGCGGGATCAGGTCCTTGATTTCCGCGTGGTCCATCCGCGCCTACTCCAGGCTCCGCGCAAGCGCGTCCCGGAGCCTGATCAAGCCGCTGCGCATCCTGCTCTTCACCGTGCCGAGCGGGATACTGGTGCGCTCGGCGATCTCCGACTGCGAGAGATCGGAGAAATACGCGAGCCGAATCAAGTCGCGCTCGCCGTCGTTCAAGGTTGCGAGTGCGCCTTCGACCTTGCGCCGCCGTTCGGCGCTGTGAATCTCGTTTGATGGATCATTGACGAATGAGGGCTCGGCGGAATTGTCTCCGCGAGGCTCCCTGGACTTGCGGGCGCGCAGTCGATCGATCGCGCGGCTTCGAACCGTCATCATAACCCACGCACCGACCGAGCCCCGACTGCGATCAAATCGCGACGCCTCGCGCCAGAGCTGCCACAAGACATCCGCCGCGACTTCTTCGGCGTCCCCCCGGTCGCGCAGGATTCGATCTGCAACTGCGCTGAGCGCGCGTCCGTAACGTTGATTCAGCGTGGCCAAGGCATCCTGGTCGCCGGCGGCCATGGCAGACACGAGTGCTTCATCGGAAACCCTGTTGTCTACCGGAGTCACCACCTGGCTTCTACTTTAGATACGTCGCGCAACGGACACTGGATTGACGCGGCTGACCGCGCGCACGGGGATGCCATCCTGACTGAGCATCGATATGGGAATTCAGCGCCGCCCGATTCTTATCGCTGTCGGGCGGACTTAGGTCAACGGGAGATGCGATGGCGTCCGGAACCGAATTCGCCGCCTGTGACCGGCGCGTCGCCGAACCGCACGAGCGCCGCGACCCCGTCTGGAATCACGACCTCGCCGCCCGCTTCGCGATCCAGTTTCACTTCGATGAGCCCGTGCGGAGTCGGAACGCGGCCTTCGAGATGCCTGAGCGGGCCGAACAGCGGCGCGATTTCGACGCGCGAGTAGCCCGGCGCCGCCGGCCTTACGCCCAGCACCCAAGTGGTCAAATCATAGGTCGGCGTCGCCGACCATGCGTGGCATCGGCTCCCAGTGCCGGCGCGCGCGTCCCAGTACTCCTCGAAGGCGGTGTCGCCGCGTTCGATCTGCGGCCACCATTTCATGCATCGCGCGGGAATCAGATGGCGGCGGCCGGCGCGCACAATCGCATCGTGAAGCAGATGCGAGAAAAATGGCTGCGCCGCCACAACGTCGTGCTCGACGTCGAACTTCATGTGCTCGGCGGGGTCCATCCGCTGCCTCAGGTACGCCGCCAGGTTGTCGGCAATCGTTGGTGTGACGACGACGCGCGATTCGTCGAGTACGTAGTCGAGCATTCGGGGCCATCGAGGTTGCGGCGCGCATCCCGCGATGATTGCCATCGCGTTGGTCTGCTGACTGACTCGCCGGCGCGGGCCGTTGCGATCGGCGGCGTCTACGTAAACACCCGCGGCCTCGTCCCAAAGCAATTCGAATGCGCGACGGGTCCGCTCGGCGCGTGCGCGAGCGTCGAACGCGTCGCGCGAATCCGCCAGGACGGTCTCGGCCAGCGACGCGAAATCATCCAGCGCCGCCGCGTACAGCGCGTCGAGCGCGCCCGTCACTTCCGCTCGCTCGGTCATCGCCCAGTCGATGAAAATCCAGCCCGGCATCCCGCGAATCAGTCCGTCGGGTGCGCGATAACGCTCGAACGCGGTCAGCACGCAGGCCGCGGTCGGCATCAGCTCGCGAACCGTCGCGGCGTCGCCGGAATACTCGAAGTATCGCGCGAGCGCGCGAATCCAATGCAACGAGTAGTCGGGGATAGTGGTCGAGGAAATCGAAAAATCGCACGCGGCGGCCATCGCCAACAGCCCGTCGCCGCGCCGCGAATGCGCGCAGATTCGCAGATGGCGCCGCACCAGCCGCCAATCGGTGTTGGTCACATACGTCAGCAGCGCGTGAATGTACGAATCGCCGAGCCACGCGCGCTGCTCGCGGCCGGGACAGTCGATAAAGGCGTCAGTCGAGCAGAGTTCGAGCGTGCGCGCGCCAACCCGCCAGATTTTGTTGAGCGCCGGATCGTCGCACTCGAAGTACGCCTCGTCACCGCGCGGATATCGCCGCTCAATCGCGCCTGCCGACTCGATCTGCGCACCGCCGCGCGCGACGATCGACAGGTACCGAAACCCGACCGACTCGTACGACTCCAGCCGTTCAGGCGCGCCGCCGCGCACAATGTAACGCATCGCAAACTGTCGTGGATTCGTTTCCGCACTGCCGTCAGCGCGCAGATCCTCGCCGCAGTACACGTCGACGGTTGAACCCGCGGGACCGCGCACGACGGCCCACGGCGTCGCGAGCGTGATCATGCCCGCGTCGAAATTTACGATCGTGTCGGGACCGTCCGCGCTATGCTCTGCCGTAGGATACGCGCTGCGCGGATCGTCGCTGTCGAGTGCCGCGACGCCGCGGCGTGAGAGTTCATTCAGTGCGACCGGAATCGAGGTCAGCGGCGCGATTTCGTCGGGCTCGGGCGCGGTGAAAGGCTCGACCGGAATTCGCGTGCGATTGTGCGAAAAAGTGCCGGCTGACAGTTCGACGGCAATCTGCCAATCGGAGTCGTCGAAGGCCGCCCCGTTCCACCCGGCTGGAATCGCGGCGCCTTCGAGGATTTCGATCGGCGGCACGGGCAGCGCCGCGCTCCGCACCACGTCCTGCCGATACGGCGCGGCGCGTCCTTTCCACGTCGCGTCCGAAATCACGCCGATAGTCGGCGCTTCAAACGCGAACGATCCAAAACCCAGCAGGAAACTCGGCGTCGCCGGCCGCCACCACGGTCCCGGCAATCCATAGAATCGCACCAGCGCCGAAATCGCGTTTCTGCCCGCGCGAAGATACGGCGCGAGATCGATCTCCGTCCATGCCAGCCGCTCGGGTATCGAACGCGCCGGTCCGCGCGCGACCTCGACGCCGTTGACGAACATCACGAACCGCGAGTCGGCCGTCACGCGGGCTGGCGCCGACGCCGGAACCGATTCGAGTTGAACCGTCCGTCGCAGGTAGCAGAATCGATTCCAGGTTTCCTTCGGCGGAATTCCTGCCGCTCCGATCGGCGAGACTGGCAGTGGGGCAGGCCCGGCCCAAATCCATCGCGCATCCCAGGTAATCGGCCACTTCGATCCTGTCATCGTCGCGACCCTCAGTTCGACGGCGCGTCTTGCGCCGGCACCGTCGCGGATTGTGGCGGCTGTCCCGACGGGCCGACATAGCCGGGGAGGCTCTCCAGCCCGCCGAGATGGACGTTCGGCGTCGGCCGTTCCACCGTTTCTCCAGTGTCGTTGCCCTTGCCGCTCATCTCCTCCTCGTAATGTTGCGTGACCTGCTTTTTCAATTCATCCGGTGCGACGTTCGGTTGCATTCCCTGGCTGTGCGCAAATTGTTCCCGGCTGCTGGCGTTCATGTGCAGCCAGATCTGATTGGCCTGCGCGGCATTGCCGTGATTCATCGCATCGATAAACTTTTGCTGCTGCGTTTTCTGGCTCGAGCATCCCGTCAGCGCAATTGCGCAGGCGGCAATTGACAATGCGATCGCGCGTTTGATTCTTGCTGGCATCAGCTCCGCCTAAAACGTCACCACGCTTCGAATCGACTTGCCTTCGTGCATCAGGTGGAAGGCGTCGTTGATTTTGTCGAGCGGCATCACGTGAGTGATCAAATCGTCGATATTGATCCTGCCTTCCATGTACCAATCGACAATTTTCGGAACGTCCCGGCGTCCGCGCGCGCCGCCAAAGGCCGTGCCCTTCCACGTCCGTCCCGTCACGAGCTGAAATGGGCGCGTCGAAATCTCCTGGCCCGCACCCGCGACGCCGATAATCACACTGGTGCCCCATCCGCGCTGACAGCATTCCAGCGCCTGGCGCATCAGCTTGACGTTGCCGACGCATTCGAACGAAAAATCCGCGCCGCCGCGCGTCAGGGTCACGATGTGCGGTACCAGCTCGTCGCCGGCCTCCGCGGCATTCACGAAATGCGTCATGCCGAACTTCTCGGCGATCGCCTTGCGTGCGGCATTGAGGTCGACGCCGACGATCATCGACGCGCCCGCCATCCTCGCCCCCTGCACGACGTTGAGACCGATTCCTCCGAGCCCAAACACGACCACCCGGTCGCCGGCCTGCACTTTCGCGGTGTTCAGGACGGCGCCGATTCCGGTCGTGACGCCGCATCCGATGTAGCAAATCTTTTCGAACGGCGCGTCGTCGCGAACTTTTGCCAGCGCGATCTCGGGCACCATGGTAAAATTCGCGAACGTCGAGGTGCCCATGTAGTGATGGATCGGCTTCCCGTCGCGCGCGAATCTGCTGGTGCCGTTGGGCATCACGCCGCGGCCCTGCGTCTCGCGAATCGCGGTGCACAGATTGGTCTTGCCCGAGAGGCACGCGGGGCAGTTGCGGCACTCGGGAATGTAGAGCGGGATGACGTGGTCGCCGCGTTTCAGCGTCGTCACTCCCGGCCCCGTTTCAACCACGACGCCCGCGCCCTCATGCCCCAGGATTGCAGGGAAGAGGCCCTCGGGATCGGCGCCCGACAAAGTGTAGGCATCGGTGTGGCAGACGCCGGTGGCCCTGATTTCGACCAGTGCTTCGCCGGCCTTGGGCCCTTCGAGGTCAACGCTGGCGACCTCGAGCGGCTCGCCGGCTTTGTTCGCGATTGCTGCTTTTACTTTCACGATTCCAGCGCGCTGCCCGCAATATAATACGCCGTCGATGCTCGCTGCTAACACCTTCGCCGCGCGCGCTTGATGGCAACCGGAAATGATGCCAAACATCCTTTGAGCCTTGGGGGAGTTCAATGCAAACAATCGGCGCGGTCAAGGAAATCTGGCGCTACCCGGTCAAGTCGATGGCCGGCGAACGCCTGAATCGTGCAAACGTCGGCGCACTCGGAATCCATGGCGACCGCGGATGGGCGATTCGCGACGAAAAGGCCGGCGAGATACGCAACGCCCGCAAGCTGCCCAGGTTGCTGCATTGCGTCGCCGTCTATCTGCGCGAGCCGTCAGAGGACGACGAAGTGCCGCCCGCGCAAATCACGATGCCCGATGGGACGACGTTTCGATCCGACTCCTCTGAGGCGAATGCCAGGCTTTCCGAACTGCTCGGCCGCCCCGTCTCGATCTGGCCGCTCCAGCCGCCATCCGAGCGCGACTTTCTTCGGCGCGCCGCCCCGGACAATCCCGACATGATGGCGGAGCTGCGTGAGGTCTTCGGCCGTCTGGAAAGTGAGCCGCTGCCCGACCTCTCGACGCTTCCGCCACAGATTCTCGAGTTCACGTCGCCGTTCGGCACGTTCTTCGACGCGTTTCCATTCCAGGTGCTAACCACCGCGTCGTTGCGCGCGCTCGCCAGCCGCAATCCCGCCGCCGATTTCGACTCGCGGCGCTTTCGGCCGAATGTCCTGATCGAAACCCAGCGCAGCATCGAAGGACTGGCCGAGGCTGAATGGTCGGGACGGACGATGCGAATCGGCGAGGCGCTTATCAAGCTCGAGATGCCGACCGTGCGATGCGTAATACCGACGCTCGATCAGCCGAACCTGCGCAAAGATCCATCGGTGCTGCGAACGATCGTGCGCGACGCGGCGCAGAATCTCGGCGCCTACGCGACCATCGCAAGCGCCGGAACTATCGCGCTCGGCGACGAAGTCACGCTCGAATAGCTAGCACTGGCTCGAAGCAAAAATCAGCGGGGCGGGAGGACGATGATGGTGGGGACGGAGCTGGTGCGAAGGTCGCAGCGCAGGCTGGTGATCGCCGGGATGGCGGGCAACATCCTCGAGTGGTACGACTTTTCGATCTACGGCTTCTTCGCGTACGCGATCGGCGAGAACTTTTTCCCTTCGCACAGCAAGTCCACGTCGCTGATCGACGCGTTCGGCGTATTCGCCGCAGGCTTCCTGATGCGGCCGCTGGGCGCGCTCGTGTTCGGGCAAATCGGCGATCGCTACGGGCGCCAACTGGCGCTTACGATTTCGGTCGTCGCGATGGCCGTGCCGACGGTGCTCATCGGCCTGCTCCCGACTCATCAGCAAATCGGCGTGATGGCGCCGATCCTGCTGGTCGTGCTGCGTTTGATCCAGGGACTTTCCGTCGGCGGCGAGTACACGACCTCGGTCGTGTTCATGGTCGAGGGATCGAACAGCAATCGGCGCGGATTGATCGGTGCGTTTGGCGCGGCCGCCGCTTTTACCGGCGTGATGCTCGGATCTGCCATCGGCGCCGTGGTCGCGGCGTTGATGTCGCCGCAGGCGCTTGCCTCGTGGGGATGGCGGCTGCCGTTCCTGGCTGGCATCGCGATTGGAGTTGCCGGTTACTATATCCGGCGCGAGCTGCAGAATACCGGCGAGGTGCCACGCGTCGCGCCGCCGCCGATTGCCGAGGTGCTCCGCACACAATGGCGCCGCGTGCTGCAGGTCGCCGGCTTCAAGGTGCTGGAGTCGGTCGGCTTCTACCTGATGTTCGTTTACGCGGCGACGTATCTGACCGAGATCGTCGGGATCGCCAAGAGTCGCGCGCTCGCGATCAACACCATCGGGATGGCGGCCGCCGTGGTGATGCTGCCGGTGGCGGGCGCGCTGTCGGATCGCTTCGGGCGCAAGCCGATGCTGCTGCTGTCGGCCGGCGCGATCATCATATGCTCGTGGCCGCTGTTCAACCTGCTGTGGCATCCGATGTTCCACGTGCCGCTGCTGAGCCAGGTGGGGTTTGCGCTGCTGATCGCGACTTTCGACGGCGTAGCGCCCGTGACTGCGGCCGAGGCGTTCCCGGCCAACGTGCGATGCACAGGAGTAGGACTCAGCCACAACCTATGCATGGCGTTGTTGGGAGGCACAGCGCCGATGGTCGCGACCTATCTGATCGACAAGACCGACAACGAAATGGTGCCGCCGATGTATCTTATCGCAGCGGCGATAGTATCCGCGCTCTTCGTGCTGAGTCTCAAGGAAACCGCGCACGCTCCGCTGGCCGAGTGAGAGCTAAACTCGTTCTACGGGTTACCCTTGTTGGTGATAGTAGCCGTCGTCCCATCGAACTTGGTGAGATTGACGGTGAACGGCTCGTTGTAGGTCCGGGCCCTATCCCTGAGGAAGCTCAGTGCGACGGCCTCCCCCAGCAACAACGAAGTGTCCGTATCGCTGCGCCAGTGGATGCCGGCATGGATACCATGACCGAAACTGACGTTGTGTCCGAGCTTGTTGAGTTCACCGTTGACGGTTAGCTGCCCCGCATCCGAGCCTGTGTAGTCCAACAGCGAAAGCCCGTCGCTCGAGGGCACCATCGGATTTGGGATCACGAAGCTGCCGTCGAAGAAGAACTTCAGAACTGTGAGGCAAGCGCCGCCGACCACGCCGTGTCCCGTCGGGTACGACGGATGGGTTGGCGAGCCCTCAGGAAACGCCTGCGAGAGCAGCCACGTCCCATACGTGTTGAAACTCTGCTGAGGTCCCTGCGAGTTGAGGATGACGTCACTAAGAGTGACATCGGTCTCGTTGCCTTGCCCGGTCTTGATCAGGTGGACGATGCCTCCGATGGCCTCTGGCCGAGGACGGAGGTGCACAAACCATTTCTGATACCAGACGGCATTCAGAGCCTTGGTCGCCACTTCGGTGAGCGTCGCCGCGAAATCGGGCGCACCGAACGTGCCGAAGCCGTTTTCCGACTTCGAGCCGATATACGGGTTGCCGGGATTCAGCGGCGCGCCAATCGTGGTGAGCACCAGGAACGCTGTGAAGTAGGCCTGGTAAAGCACGTCGACGTGGGTAAACGCAGAGAGATCGCGCCCGTTACGAACGTAGACGTGGTTCGGAGCGATCTGATTCTTATCGCCGGTGACATTGCCATTCTGCACCGTCAACCAGTCGGCGAAACTGGTCATGTAGTCGATGCTCGGCTGATAGGTCACCATCTGCTGGCTGATGGGCTGGGTGCCCAGCATCGTCGGCGTAATAAAAAATTGTGAGATGTAAGGACCGAGAGTCTCGCCTGGGAAGGGTCCCCGGAACAACAAGTCCGGTGTCACGTGGCCCATGTTGTCCCTCGGCCCAAAATAGGTCGGTTGCGATCCCAATTCTGTCGCAGCATCACCGGCCAGCTCGTTCGAGTCATAGTCGGTGAAGGCGACGTCGCGAAGCATGGAAGCCCAGTAATGTTCGAGCAGCTCGGTGGCGTTTTGGTCGCTGGCTGTCGTGGGGGCCGCTGGCACCTGAGGCTGCCCGAACTGCGCGCTATCGAGGCATTCCAGTGTGTAGCACAGCCCACCTTGCGGACCATTGAGGGTGCGCGTGCCGCCGGTGGTGATATTTTGGAAATCCGAAAACTTTCCGCTGTTCAAGGCCTTGGTAAAGGTTGCGAAGGCGCTCGGAACCACCCGTCCGAAGCTGTCGTGCGGAAGACCTTTCGTGTACGTGCCGCCCTGGTCGGCATACAGCGCCGGATCCCCGTTGTTGACGTTAACCGCAGGCGGAACGTGCGCATCCTGTTTCGCCTCGTTTTGCCGTAGCTGGAAAGCTTCCATTACCCGCTTTTTAGCGGAGTTTGGTGCCTTCGAATGGTCGGCGCCGAAGACAGCCTGCGTCTCGAAATCAGGTGTTTCTTGTGCATTGGCCGACGATGCGGCGACGATCGGAGCCAGCACTCCCGTCGATACAGCTGCGGTCGCCGCGCCAAGTCCCGCGATGAAGCGCCGGCGCCCTGGAGACTTCGGCCCTCCGCTCGATTCGACAGTTTTGTCAGAAGGCTTCGCGTAGATCGCCGCTTGGCTCTTAGCGGAAGTATGATCAGCCATAAAACCCACCCCATCGGCTGCCGCGGAGAATTTTGAAGGTTTGCGATCGCTTCCGCGGATCTGCGACGCGTACCCTACTAGCTATAATTAGAACAATTCAAGCAAATCCACACTCGCTCCGGCGGGAACCCACGGACCCTGTCCGCACCGGCTCCCGCGAGCCGATGCTGCTGCTGCCGGCGGGTTGCGATCAATCATTTGCTTGTGGCCGCTGTTAACCTGCTGTGGCATCCCTGCTGAGTCTCAAGGAAACCGCGCACGAGCCGCTATGCGAGTGAGAGCTAGATCGTTATCTTCGTCCCGTCGAATTTCGTAAAGGTGAACCCCTCATAGTTCTCGTTATAGAGCTGTCCCTGGTCTGCGAGCAGGCTTATCGCGACTCTCTCGCCGAGGAGCATTCCCTGCACGATGTCCTGACGCCAATGGATTCCCGAATCGACGCGACCGAATCCGACGTTGGACGCCAGCTTGTTGAGTTCTCCGCCAACGGTTATCTGCCCGGCGTCGCCGCCGGGGTAGGGCATCACGCCCAGACCGTCTGAGGTAGGAACGAGCGGGTTGGGAATCACAAAGGTCTCATCGAAGAACCACTTGAGCACCGTGACCGCCGCGCCCGCGGCCGTCGCATGTCCGGAGGGATAGGAGGGATGCAGCGGGCATCCCTCGGGATAGGACAGCGGTATGAAATAGTTGCCGTTGCGCGCGAAGACCGCTGCGGCAGCCTTCGAGTTCAAGACGCTCGGGTCGAGCGGGTAGCTCTTCTGCCCCGTCAGAGTAAAGTGAACGAGGCCGGCGGTCTCTTCGGGACGCGCCATCCGATGGACGAACCACTTCTGGAACCACGCGTTTTTGATCGCGCGCGTGATCACTTCGGCGACCAGCACTTCGACCATCGGGAAGCCGAAAGTGATGAACCCGGTTTCGGACTTGAGGCTCGGAGGATACGGATTGCCGGAATTCAGCGGCGCTCCCATCTTCAGCAGCATCAGCGCGGCGTTGAGGTATTCCTGGTACAGCACGTCGTTGTGGACGTACTCGGCGAGATCGCGCGCGGTGCGAAGATACCTGAGTTGCGAGTCGGGATTCGAAGGCGCAAGCGGCGAAGGTGCACCGTTCTGAATGTTCAGCCACGATGCGGGGTCGGTGCCGAAGTCCGGAGGCAGCGTGGTCATGTAACCGACGAACGGCATGACGCCGATCGTGAACGGCTGCAGGAAGAACTGCGATACGTATGGTCCGATCAGATCGCCGGTGGTGAAGCCGCGAAACACACTTTGCGGAGTGACATTGCCGCCGATTCGCGGACCGGTGAACGCCGACAGGCCGTTCAGCTCCGATACGGCGTCCGCAATCGACGAGTCGGTCGCGTAGTCATTAAATGCGACGTCACGCGTCAGCGCTTGCCAGTACACTTCGATCATTTGCGCGGCGAGGCCCGGGCTGCTCAGCGTGTCGAAAGGCGGGATCGAGCTTTGTGACTGGTCAAGCGTCTCGAGATCGAACGCAATGCCGGACTGCGGATCGACCAGTTTTTCGGTACCGCCCATTGTCAAGTTGTCGAAATCCTGGCGCTTGCCAGTCTGCACCGCGGCGAGGTAGGCGGCATAGACGGATGGATCGACCTCGCCAAACGAGTTGTGCGGGAAGCCCTTGGTAAAATTTGCGATGCCGCTCGGGTAGGTCTGCTCATCGCCATTGGCGATCTGTGGTGCGGGCTTGACCTGATGATCGTCGATTGCCGCGCTGAGGCGATCATTGAATGACTGGTCGCGGCGAGTCTTTAAGTTCAACACACCCGGACCGGAGAGGACGTCGGGCATTCGGTGAGGGCCGGCGCCCGAGGCGATCGAAGCGATCGGAACGGTTAGGCCGGCGGCGCTAAGTCCTTTCAAAAAGGCCCGCCTGCTGTGCGAAGGTATACGTTTCGGGTTCCCGGAGGGTGAACGATCAGCCATAAAAATTCCTCCCTGTGGCTGCCGCGGAGAAAGATGTTGAAGAATCGCGAGCGCTTCCGCAGGTTAGCGACGCGTACCCTACTAACTGTAATTAGAACAATTCACACAAATCGACACTAGCCCGGCGCGAACCCGAGACCCTGTTCGCACCGGCTCAACAGGTTCATCGCGTCCGGGAGGATGCCAGGCCCTCGAGCAGTGCCGAGATAAGCCACTCGAAACTCTTGTCGACGTCGAGCGGAATTCCGAAACCGCCCGCGATTTCGAGCGCGGCGAAGCCATGCACGGCGCTGCGCATGGCGCGGATCGCGTGCAGGCCCGCGCGGCGATCCAATCCGTAGCCACTGAGCACGGACAGCAGGGTTTCGACGATTTGGCCCGCGGCCGCTTCGAGCGCGGGATCGTTTTTGGGCGGCGCGGCGACCATCGTGGCCGCGTAAGTTCCCGGATGGCGCTTGACGAAGGCGCGATAGGCGGCGGCGGCTCCGCGCACGGCGTCGTCGCGCGACTTACCGATCGTCGCGTGACTGAGCGCCGCGTTGAGGTCGCGCAGTGCCAGCAGTTTCAGTTCCCGGCGCAAGGCCTCGAGGCCGCCGACGTGATTGTAGAGCGAGGGCGAACGAATACGCAGTTTCGCGGCGACGCGGGCAAGCGTCAGCCCGTCCCATCCGTCGTCGTCGGCGATATTCGCGGCGGCGCGGATGACCGCGTCGCGGTTAATTCCGACGCGCTTCGCCATCTTGAGCGTCCCTAACGAAATCGATAACGGCCGGCGCGACGATGTCGGGATACTCGACGTGCGGGTAATGACCGGCGCCATCGACCATCAGCTTTTTTCCGTGAAGATGAGTCGCGACCCAATCCGCCTCGGCGGCGGGATCGTCGAAGTCAGAGTCGCGCGTGCCCATCACGACCAGCACGGGAGCGTGAACGTCGGGAATGCGTGCCTCGCACGGAGCCTGCGACGCGAAGATGAGCGCCTTGGTGGCCTCGATTCGGCCGGGCTCCTTGAGATTGGCGACCAGCGCGGCGCGATACGAATCGAGGTCGGCGGGCCGCACGGTTTTGTACAACGAGCCGTAGTACATCGACCAGAAAGACGGCCCCCACGGACGCATCATCGCGACTTTGAGAAACGCGAGCAGGAATGACGAGGTCGGAATCACGCGCGTGAACGGATCGATCATCACGATACCGCCGATGCGATCGGGAATTTCGGCGGCGGCCCAAACCGCGGAGCCTCCCGCCATCGAGTTGCCGACGATGAACGCCTTGCTCGCGCCCAGATGACGAACCATCGCGACGATATCGGCGCCAACCAGGGCGGGCGAGTAGGCCGGCCAATTGACGCTCGATTCGCCGTGCCCCGGGAGATCCATCGTGACGACGCGAAAGCCGGCGGCGACAAGTCTGGGTGCGAGGAATCGATATTGCTGGCGCATGTCGCCGAGCCCGGGGACGCAGATGACGAGCGGCCCGCTGCCGCCGGAATCGTCGTAAGCGATTTGCCCGCCGGGCAGTTTCAGGAACTGTGTTGTTGTGGTTGCGAGCGGTTGGTCGGCGCGCGCCGGGAGAGCCGCAGCAACAGTCAGGACGGCCGCCGCGGCCAGGAAATTGGTTGTTGTACTAATTATCATAGTCATTTAACTAATATAATTAGTCTCCCGATGCAAGAGGCTCCCCGTCTTCCCCTCTCCCTACTCCCAAATCCGGTTCCCCCTTTCCGCCCCGGAAAGGGGATTAGGTGGCTGTTGACTCTGCCCAAAAAGTACGCAAGGATTCAAAGGTGATCGATTTATGGCTAAGCCAGATGTGTTGGCGGAATTAACTGGCGTTCGAGAGTACGTGGAAGGTTCGCCAGTCGAGTTAGTGCGGGACCAAGAACACGGACGCTTGGTGATTCGAGCATACAATGAAGGTGGGCTGAACTTTACTGAAATCGACTTGTTCGACCTGCTCGCATGTCTAAAAAAAGGACCAAAAAGAAAACCCCGTGAAAGCGATCCTAGACGAGATTCGCGTAGCGTGTGAGCATCGGCTTTTTTACTTGGCGGTCATGTTGTGTCTGGCGCTTCCAGATATCTGTGCTGCTTTGGAAGACCCTAAGGGCGAGACCAACGAAAAACGATATCGAAGTTGGGTTGATAAATGGCTAGGCCAAGAGTACGGCAAGTTTCTCCCAGCACAAGACATGTATCGGCTTAGATGTGGAGTGCTACATCAAGGCAGGATGGGTCATCCAGGTTTACGCTACAAGCGTCTAGCCTTTAGCGTGAAGGTAGATTTCCTCGCCGACAGAAATTTTCTGCCAAATCGCCGACAGCCGGAAATCTTAAACTTAAATGCGCAGATGTTCTGCTACAATGTGAGTTCGGGCGTGAGACGTTGGGAAAAGGCGAACGAAAATAACCCAGTCGTCAAAGCTAATTTGGCGCGACTAGTCCAATATCGCCCGAACGGATTGTCGCCATATATTGATGGGATTGAATGCCTCACTTCTGGTTGAGGCGCGGATCGTCGGTCGCAATGCACACAGAGCGACTATAACTGTACACGTCACCAACCGTGATCTTTTTGCTTAGTCCGGCATCACCGTGAGCGGCTTTGGCGATTTTGCTTTGCCACGCATTTTTAAGTTCTTCGCACTCATCCGCAGAATCGAAACTCTGACTAATATTCCATTTTGAAAGCGGAAGTGCCTGCGGCATTCGTATCATGTCGTATGGTGGCACCATCAGATACCAGCCCACAAGCGCGAGCGCGGCAGCGTGGCGACACTTCATGTCACGCAACATATCTGATAGTTTTAGAAACGGAAACGCCCTTGCTGCTAACAAGGGCGTCGTGCGGTTAACCGGCATGTCAGTACCGCCGGTAGTGGATGATGTTGGGAACTAGCTAACCCCCAGCATACAGACTCCCTCCCAAACTGGCAAACCGACCAAAGCGGTTCGGTCAGAATCGCAGGAAGAGGTTTGTCCGATGATAGTAGCATGGCCCGGAAAAAGCGGCGAAAAGTATCAAACCGTTTTGTGGAAATTGGGAGATGAATTGCCCAACGACGCTGGAGTTTACATCTTCTGTAAACAGGCTATCGACCGCTCATGGGTCCAGATTTATGTTGGAGAGACGGACGACTTCGACTCTCGCCTAAACATCAATCTGACGAGCCATCATCGCTGGGATTGCATCGTCCGCGAACGCGCGACACATGTATGTTCTCTAACGATAGTCGGCGGCAAAAAGGTGCGCTTGGTTACCGAGACCGATCTTCGACTTGGCCTTGATCCGCCGTGCAATCGACAGTAGTTCCGTGTAGTGGCGGGGTTGGAGCAATCTGACCCCGGTCTTCTAACGCTTGATGAAATTTGATCAAGCGTTCGGTAATGAGCGCATCGATCAGCGGTCGTAATTCTCTGAAGAGGACTTCGATGTCCGATTGATTCATTTTCTACGCGGCTTTTGCTTCTTGCCGTCTGGCATTCTAGCCAGCACCCGCAAAACGCGATCGAATTTTTCCATGTCGGCGTGCTTTAATTCTTCGCGCGCTTCTTCGACGGCTTTTTTTGTTTCCGGCTTCGACGGCACGCTGATAATTTAGCGCGCGTTTCAGCGGTTTACTAGCAGCGCGAAAGTAGCTCGCCGAACATGTCCGGACTTTTGCGATGATTGTACCGGAAAGAAAATTCGGCGAGATACAGGGGCAGATACCGCTTGCTGACTTTGTGGTAACTGCCCATCACTCCGCGTTTGAGCAGCGACCAGAAACTTTCGATGGTGTTCGTATGGACTTTGCCGCGCACGTATTCGCCCTGACTATGACCGATGGTTTCGTGCGGGAATGGTGCCCACTTGAGATAGCGATAACCGGAGTGCTCGTCAGTCGCGAGCAAATCAACTTTGCCGTCAACCGCCTTGCGCACGAATCGAGTCAGCGTTTCGGTATCCGCGTTCTCGATCATCTGACAGACAACATTCCCCTTGCGGGCGATAGCGCCGATGACAGGAATCTTGCCAGCCGTGCCGCGTCCGGCCTTGCGCTGGTACTTGTGTTTGTTGGCTTCCTTGCCGCCGATGTACGTCTCGTCAACCTCAACTTCGCCCATCAGCTTTGACCATTCCTGATTGCGCATCGCAGCACGGAGCCGGGTGCACATGTACCACGTCGTGTGATAGTCGGCAGTGAATGGATCGCCGTACATCGTGCGATGAATCTCAAGCGCACTCCGGCCCTTCTTCGCGACCAGCATCAGGTAAGCGACCTTGAACCAAATCTTGAGCGGCTTCTTTGTGTTCTCGAAAATCGTGCCGCTGATCACACTGAAGCGATACGCCTTGCAGTTCTTGCAAAGCCAGTAGAACGGCTTTGACTTGAGCGCGTAGACCTTCTCTTGCTTGCCGCACTTCGGACAGGCAACGCCCTTCGGCCAGCGCGCCTCCCGCAGCGCCGCGCGGCAGGATTCTTCGGTCGGGAATCGCTTGTCGAACGCATCAAGTGCTAATGTCGTTTCGTTCTTCATGCCTTATATTCTATGCGTAAATAACAGGCGGAGTCAAGTGCCACCTAATCCCCCCCCGGAAAGGGGGTGAGGGGGATAGGACAGCGTCGAGCTCGGATGACTTCTTCTGGTTCCCCTTCCCTGGAAGGGGTTAGGGGTTAGGTTCTTCAGGGGATGAACTTTTAGGCCTGATGCCCGCGCGCACGGCGTGCTAAGTCTACCGCATGACCATACTCACGAGGCTCTCAATCCTTTCAGGCCCGGTCTCCTCGCGAAAACTAATTTTGACGGAACGAAACTACCGATAGTGGTATGGCCACCGCTACACCACAAGCGATGGTAGAAGATGCGAGGCAGACCAGTCAGGCGGGCGCGTCAACTGTCAGTTGCGGAGTGCGCGCGGGCGGGAGATTCGCGTACAGGTCGGCGACCAGATCGGATTTCAGCTTGGCGTGGCCGGCGTCGCTCCAGAGATTGCGCCATTGAAGAGGATCCTCGCGCAAGTCGTAGAGCTCGCCCTCGCTGCCGTCGTAGCGGATGTAGGGGAGCGGCGTCTCGATGCGCAGCGCCATGTACGCCAGAGAAAGATCGTAGCCGACCTTGCGCGTCGAAGGTTCGTACACTGTACACACGAAACCGTCGCGATAAATGGAGCGCAGATGCATCCCGAGCTGCGCGAACTGGCTGTCCCACTCTGTCATTGCGCGTACGCGCGGGGATCCTGCTGCCGTCGGCAGCGCCGTACCCTGCATCCATTCGGGGATTGGCGCGCCGGCGATTGCGCAGAAGGTCGGCGCGAGATCGAGATGTCCAACCGGCTCGGAAATTTCGGCGGCGGGCATTTTCGCCGACGGCGCGGGACGCCAGATGAGCGGCACTCGCATCAACGCGTCGACATGGTACGGTCCTTTGAACATCAGACCGAAGTCGCCCTGCAGCTCGCCGTGATCGGTGGTGAAGAAAACGTCGGTGTCCGCCTCCCAGCCGCGCGCGGCGACCGTCGCGAGCACGCGGCCGCAGGCCTCGTCGATGAGCTCGTTCTTGACGTGTACGAGCGCGTTGATTTCGCGCACCTGGTCGTGCGTCATCGCGCACGGCACGAAGTTCCACGCGCCGCCCTCCTCGTTGCGAAAGCGTCCCTGGTACCAATCGAGCCAGTGGCGCGGCTTCTGGGCGAGGATTTTTTCGATTTTCTCGCGCGAGCCGGGATGGCCGGGAGGCAGATCGAGATCGCGCCAGTTGATTCGGCGCGCCTCCGACGCGGGCGGATCCCAGGGATGATGCGGATCGGGAAAGCTCATCCACACGAACCAGTCGTCGTTGGCGGAGAGCGTGTTCAGGTACGCGATAGTGCGGTCGGCGATCCAATCGGTGTGATAATGCTCGCGCGGAATCGGATTGTAGGCGACTTCTGGCGCGCCGCTGTCGCCGCCGGCCGCGCCGGAAAGCATCGTGACGAAACCGCCGACCTCGCCGGGATAGTTCTCCCGCAGCCAGTTCGAGTAGTGGAAGTAGGCCATCGGCCCGTGCATCGCGAGTTCCATCCAGTCGAAGCCGCGATGCGGTCCGTGCGAGCGCTCGCGGCCCATGCGGTTCTCGGGCCATCGCCCGGACGGATCGAACATCGGCTCGAAGTGCGCCTTGCCGATGAGTGCGGTGCGATAGCCCGCGCGATCGTGAAGCCACGCGGCGACGCTGGGCGCATCGGCGGGCAAGGGCACGCCGTTGGCAAACACGCCGTGAGTGCGGACGTACTGGCCGGTGATCATCGTCGAGCGTGCCGGCATGCAGACAGTGTTCTGATTGTAGGCGCGCCGATAGTTGATACCGGCGGCGGCGATCGAATCGGCGACTGGCGTGCGCGCGATATGGCCGCCGTTGCATCCGAGCGAATCATAACGCTGCTGATCGGTGGTAATGAACAGAATCTTGCGGCCCATCGCCGGAC
>JBAWCX010000098.1:0-2046 GCA_049590495.1 Binatus sp. (SeqCode) | reverse complement strand
GAACCGGCGTGCGGAAAATGTCGTCGCTCGCGTTCGGCGGCTCCTGCGCTCTAGGCGCAACACAACTGATGACGACCTTATTCCCACTCGGTGGAGCACTCTTTTAGGGAGGAAGGGCTGATGGCGGTAAATGAGCGGCGGGTGAGTGCGATTCATCAATCGCTTACTCAGCCAATTCTGCTCGCGGGCGCGGAACGGCCTCTGGCGATCGCCAACTGGATCACAGCCGCTGCTTTGGTGTTTGGCGGCGGGCTCCACTGGTACACGATTGCAATGGGAACCTTCCTGCTCACGGTTGGCCATTGGGCGCTGGTTCAGGCGGCGAAATTCGATCCACAGCTCAGCCGGGTTTACGTCCGGCACGTGCATCAGCAGGACTACTACCCCGCTCGCGCCTCAGTTACTGCGCCGCCACCACGAATCCGGCCGTCCGTACCGATACCGAAGGAGATCCGCGCGTAATGGTGGAGAGGTGGAACAATGTTTCTCAAAGAGTTCAAGGATTTAAGACGTAAGCGCGACAAGCTGCGCGGGCTCCCCGATCAGCTCAACTACGCGATCCCAATCGACGACTATACGATCGCGTTGAAGGACGGCGCTTTTCTATCGGCCTTCGACTGCTCCGGACTGGACCTCAACTCGGCGAGCGTCGAGGAGCTCGACGCGCATCGCGCCCAGGGCAATCGAGCGCTCGCGCGTCTCGATGACGGGTTCCAGTACAACATCGACCTGTTCCGCTATCCGAGCGTCGAATATGCAAGTCGAACGTTTCCCGATCCGGTCAGCGCGGCGCTCGACCGAGAGCGGGAGGTTCAATACTCCGCCGAGGGCCAGCATTTCGAGACGAGATGCGTCCTGACGATCACATATCGTCCGCCAGCCGATGCACAAACACGAATCGCGGGCGTGTTCCTCTCGGGTGCGCCAAAGCATACCCACTGGCGGCGACAACTCAACTGGTTCAAGCAGAAGCTCCGCGAGTTTGAGGACGCGATCAGTCCGGTCTGGAAGCTCACCGCACTCGATATGCCCGCTCTGCTGTCCCATCTGGCGATTTGCATCAACGGGCGCATGTGCGAAATCGCGGTGCCTGGAACGGCAACTTATCTGGACGCGATTCTAGGCAACCAGGACCTGATCGCCGGATTCAAGCCGCGCGTCGGCGGAAGGCATCTACGCGTCGTTGCTCTGGCCGGGTTTCCGCCCTTCTCTTTTTCGGAGATGGCCGCGTTCCTGAGTGAATTGGCCATTTGCTACCGCTATTCGATCCGCGGAATTCCGGTCGGACCCAGAACGGCGATCAACCAGTTGACGGTTTATCGCAGGAACTGGTTCCAGAAGCGGCTCGGACTGCGTGGCATCATTAGTGAGCACTTCGGTTCCGGCGCTGGGGCGGCCTTTCAAAACCAGCATGCGCTCAAAATGGCGGCTGACGCCGACCAAGCGATCACCGAAGCCGAGGGCGGAGCAGTCCGATACTGCTACGTCACTCCAAAGGTGATCATCACTGAGGATCAAGCTGACGTTGCGGATGAGAACGCCCAGCTCGTGTTCAAGGTCTGCCAGAACATGGGTTTCGATCCGCGAATCGAAACGATCAACGCGGTGGAGGCGTGGCTGGGATCATTGCCGGGGCATGGCTGGTACGACGTGCGCCGCCCACTGGTCAACACTCAAAATCTTGCGGATATTCTTCCGCTGACGAGTATCTGGCCAGGCCTCGCTACGAACCCCTGTCCGTACTATCCGAAAGACACCCCGGCCCTGTGCTACGGAGCAACAACCGGCAGCACTCCCTTCCGGCTCAACCTGCACGTCGGGGACACCGGTCACACCGGCATCTACGGCCCGACCGGGAGCGGCAAGAGCGTCGCTCTCGGAACGATTGCGGCCAACTTCCGCGCAGTTCCCGATGGCCAGGTGTCAACGCCGGAGCAAAAGTACATCAACAGGCCGGAGTAAAAATGCATCAGTCTGGCCGGGGTTGGTTTGAGTTCCGGCAGGAGGAGCGCGAGGGGGATTTTCCCCCTCGCCCTTTCGAGGAAC
>JBAWCX010000097.1:0-4758 GCA_049590495.1 Binatus sp. (SeqCode) | reverse complement strand
CAACTGGGTTCCTCGATGCGTATCGAGGACGACTCGATCGTCGCGCTCGAGCCGCGCTCGAATGAAACCCTAATGCGCGAGCTGGCGCGGGCGATTCGGCGCTTTTCCGCCGAGCGCGCGCGCGAAGCGTGGTGCGAATGCGCGATGGGGCTCGATCGCCTCGAGCGCGAGTTCTTCGCCGCGCCCAGCGACGACCGCGGTCCGGTGGTGTTGTGCCTGCAATGCTCGTGCGTGGGCGCCGGCCCTCTCGATCAGCATTGCGGCAGCCGATGTATCCCGGTCCACCTCGGTGCCGAGGTGCGCGCGCAGCAACTCGAGGGCAAGTGCGTCGATGGAGCGCTGACCCCGGACGCGCTGCATCGCGCGGTCGAGAATTTCCGCCTCCACCGGACCGAAGGCGGACTGCCTCACTATGATTTGGACTGCTACGTCGCGGGCGGGCAGGTGATCTTCACCTGGCGTCCACTGCCGGCGTAACAACGCGGGCGGCTAAGGAAATTTTCGCTCAGCTATCCGCATAAAAGCTGATTCACTGAAAAGAGAACGGGCGCTGGATTTCTCCGGCACCCGATTAGCAATCAGAATTTTCGTAGTTACATCGCGGAGGCGCGACGGCGGCGCTGTTCCTTGCGGCGGCGGCGCTGGGCCTCGGAACGCTTGCGCTTGCGGCGGACGCTGGGTTTCTCGTAAAAGGCCCGCTTCTTCATTTCTTTGAAGACGCCCTCCTTGGCCAGCTTGCGCTTGAGCACTCGCATCGCCTGATCAAGAGAGCCTTCGACCCGAATTTCCATATTCCTCCGTCCGTCCGGTGCTTAGCCTGTCGAGTCTAGGTCCGGCAGTCGTTAGAGTCAACCTTGCGTTGGCTCTAACATCATCCCGCACGCTGCAAGACCGGATCGACTTCTAACACTGGGTGCAGGGGTCACCCCTGCCGCGGGGCTGTACGGTCTGGGGACATGGGTAACAGGGGCGCGGGGCGAGGAGCCCCGCACTAAAATGACCAGTTCTTATTTCCTCTTCAAGCGCACAACCCGTGTCTGGTAAAGGAATGGGAACCAGCAGGGGTGACCCCTGCACCCAGTATCAAGAAGGAGCTTGTAGATGGATTTGGGTTTGACCGGGAAAGTCGCGATGGTCACGGGCGCCAGCCGCGGGTTGGGGCGCGCGATGGCTCATGCGCTCGCCGACGAGGGCATGTACCTGAGCGTATGCGCGCGCACGCAGCAGACACTCACCGAAGCGGTCGCCGCGTTGACCTATACCGGGTCGGTACCGCGGCCGGCAATGGGATTCGTTGGCGACATGACCAAACCCGAAGATGCACAGAAGTGGGTCGATGAGACGGTGAAAAAATTCGGCGGAATCGACGTGCTCGTCAACAACGCCGGCGGGGCGCGGCCCGGCACGCTCGCTGAGCTACCCGAGTCGGCGTGGCAGGAGGAATTCGATCTGAACCTGTTCGCGCCCGTGCGGCTGGCGCGACTGTGCGCGGCGCACATGGAAAAACGCGGCGGCGGCTCGATCATCAATATCGGTTCGATCTACGGACGCGAGGCTGGCGGGCCGCTGACCTACAACGCGTCGAAGGCGGCGCTGCATTCGTTCACCAAGATGCTCGCGCGTGAGTACGAGTCGAAAAATATCCGCGTCAACACGGTAGCACCGGGCTCGATACTCACGCCGGGCGGAATCTGGGAACAGCTCTTTCGCGAGAATCCGGCCTTCGAGAAAGATTTCATCAGCCATGAGATGCCGGCCGGGCGGCTTGGGCGTCCCGACGAAGTCGCGTACGCGGTCGTGATGCTCGCGTCGCCGCGCGCGAGCTGGATCACCGGCGCGAACCTCCCGGTGGACGGCGCGCAGGGACGCTCGATCCTCTGATGATGCGTCCGCGCTCTTTTCAGTATCTCGTCCTCAATATCGCGGCGCTTGCTATCATCGGATGCAGTTCGCCGCTGCCGACCACCGAACTTCCGCCGGCGCGTTATATCGAGTCGGTTCCGGAGTTTCCCGGCTTTCATGACTACCGCGGAATCATCGACCTGCCGATCAAAGCGTCGGGGATGGATCAATCGGGAATCGCGGACCTGGCCAAGACTGCGCAAATCGATTTTATTTTTCTTGCCGATCGCGTCCAACCCAAGGAAAGCGACTCGGATTTCGGAATCGCCGGATTCACCAGCGACATTCTGTTCATTTCGGGAGGAGCGTTCGAAGTCGGCGGCAGCGAAATAATCGGCGTGAACCTCCGTGAGCCGATTAAGCCGAATCTCGCGCCCAACGATTTGATTGCGGCGATTCACGACCAGGGCGGACTCGCGATTGCCTCCGACCCGGCGAAGTTCGCGTCGTCGGAAGACTACGCGCTGGCGGACGCGATGGAAGTTTACAGCCAGCGCTCGGCGTGGCTCGCGCAAAGTCCGGCGACACTCTATCTTCGCGCGATTTTCTTCGGCCCCGATCATTTCCTGTCGGGTCTCGACGTGCGCCCCGACGCGAACCTTGCGCTCTACGATCGGATGACGGCCGGCGCGCGGGTCGCGATGCTCGCGGGGATGGGCGAGCCCGACAACCTGAACGTGCTCGGCGCGAGGGTCGGGACGCTGCCGCAACTCTTTCTTTTCTGCACGATGCATCTGATTGCCCGCGAGCGTGACACGGCGCCAATTCTCGAAGCGCTCCGGCTTGGACATTCGTACGCGAGTTTCGACTACCTCGGCTACGTCGGCGCGTTCGCGTTTTTCGCACGCGCGGGCGACACGATGGCGATGATGGGCGACGAGGTGCACCTAGCGCCGGGACTGATGCTCAAGACCGAACTGTCAGCGCCGGCAGATCGAATCGCGATGTATCAGAACGGCGCCGAAGTGACGTCAGCCGACAATGCGTCGACGCTGGAGTTCGCGCCCAAGTCGCCGGGCGCGTACAGAATCGAAGCCTACCGCAGCGGCAAGCTGTGGATCATGTCGAATCCGGTGTACGTGCGATGAGAGTATTTAGAATTCTTCTTACATTCCCTCTCGCAGCGCTGCTCGGAGCGGGACTGCCGGACTTTCCCGCCGCTCTCGCCGACGAACAACCCAAGGTGGAGCAGGAATGTCTAAGCTATGACTCCGCGTATGAAAACGCTCCGTTATTCGCGGTCAAGCCAAACTCCGGACAGGAACGCGCTTATCTATACAAGCAGACTCAGCCCTGTCCGAAAGGGAAAGCGTGCGGATCGCGTCAAAAAGCCTACCTGGTGAGCGGTGACGTGGTCTTTGCGGGCCCACCGAATCGAGGGTTTCGATGCGCCTACTACGGCAGTTCCAATGGCAAGATCGTCGCCGGCTTCATGCCGATCGAAAACCTTGAGGCGCTGGTTGAGGACAACGGCATGTCGATCGATTTTGTGGTCGGAACGTGGAAGTACGAAAGTGATTCGATCGAGATAAAAGCGGCCTCTGCGGGAAAGGTCAGCGGCGACGGACAGGCGTACTATCAGACGGCTGAAACCGTCAACGACGGAGCTTTTTCGGCGCAAGCTCCGTTAGCCGCAGGACAGAAGGAGTTGGTGTTCAAGGAAGGCAACGACGAAGCGTCATGCGTCGTGAAACTTCATCGGCGCGGACCCTACCTGATCGCATCGGATAACAACTACTGCGGCGGCCTGAACGTCAGATTCGACGGGATCTACACCAAGGCCAGGACGAAATAGACTTCGGCAATCTCACTTTCAGCCGTCACGCGATCGAGCACATCAGCGAATGGCCGGTGGCGGAATCGACGCGCACCTTGACTGTGTCGCCTGCGGCGACGCCGTCAACGCCCGCGACGGTGTCGACCGCGAAGATTGCTGTCTTGAACTGCGGTGTCTTGCCCGCCATCATGCCGCCGCCGCGCCTTGCCGGTCCTTCGACCAGCACGGGGAACTCGCGGCCGACCATCGCGCGGTTGCGCGCCAGCGACATCTCTTCCTGGAGTGCGATCAGTGCGGTGAGCCGGCGGCCCTTTTCTTCTTCGCTGACGGAATCACCCAGCCGGAAGGCACGGGTGTGCTCGCGCACCGAATACTTGAACATGAAGGCCGCGTCGTAGCCGACTTCGCGCATGATCGCCGTCGTCGCCTCGAAGTCCGACTCCTCCTCGCCGTGAAAGCCGGCGATGATATCCGTCGAGAGCGCGACGCCGGGAATCGCCGCGCGCACGCGCGCAACGAGACTGAGATACTCCGCAACCGTGTAGCCGCGTTCCATCGCGGCCAGAATCCTGTCCGAGCCCGACTGTAGCGGCAGATGCAGATACGGCTGGACCTTCGGCTCCGTCGCCATCGCGTCGATGATCGACTCGCTCATGTCGCTCGGATGCGGCGACGTGAAGCGAATCCGCTCGATGCCGCCAATCGACGCGATCATCCTGAGCAGCGCGCCAAAATCTGCGTCGCCGAAGCGGTAGGCGTTGACGGTCTGCCCGAGCAGCACGACCTCTTTGACGCCGCGCGCGGCCAGTTCGCCAATCTCGCGCATCAAATCGGACGGCGGAATCGAGCGCTCGCGGCCGCGCACGTATGGCACCACGCAGAACGCGCAGAACTTGTCGCATCCGCGCATCGCGGTCACGTAGGCGCGCACGCCGCCGCCGTAGTCGGGCGTGATATCGGCGTAAGTCTCGGCGCGATCGAGCCGGACATCTATAGAGGCGTCGAAGCCCGCGCTGCCGATCATCTCGGGCAGCCGCCGATAACTGTCAGGCCCCGCGACCACGTCGAGGAACGCGGCC
>JBAWCX010000096.1:0-3922 GCA_049590495.1 Binatus sp. (SeqCode) | reverse complement strand
GGCCTCATTTCCTTGAAGGCAACTGACGCCGCCGAGCAGATGCGGGAAACTGTGCAGATAACCGGACTTTACCAGCTCGATTCGACTCATCACGGGCGGAAATCTCAGGATCTGAGTTTCGGGCTCGCGATGCCGGCTGAGGAAAAGCGACAGACCCTCGATAACTTGCTCGAAGAGTCCGGTTCGCGCATAAACACCGTCGACAGGGCTCGGCAAGAGCAGTGATCGAGTTAGCGAGTCGAACTCACTTTCGGCAGCCTCATTCATGAGCCCAATATCTTCCCCTTTTTAACAACCTGTCGCAACGATCGATTCGAAAACGTCCGCTACAGCTTTCTAGCCCCGGATTGAGTGAGGCACCTCGATCAGCAATGACGCACTCGCGACATTGGCCAGTATTCGTTCGTTGTTGATCATGATCGAAGAGGACAGCACATCGCGCAAGTGACGCGACACCGAGAACTCGCCATCATTTCGATAGCCTGATAGTCCACACGCCTGCATGGCACTCATCACAGTCGAGGTCGCCATTTCGGATGCGTTCACCTTGAGCAGATTCATCGAGGTCTGGAAGTCGAGCGACTCTAGCCCGTCTTCTCTGGTCCCGACCGTCTCGAATCTCAGAAGTGCGGAGGCTATATTTCCCATTAACCCGCGAAGCGACATGGTTGCTCGCGTGAGATGAACCGCGCCAGGCGGCGGCTTGTCGACTCCGCGACGAACAGCGGCGCGGACACAGCGTCGCGCGCGTTCCACTGCGTCGGCCGCCAGCCCGGACCATACTGCAGCCCAGGTCAAGTGTGCGACCGGCATCATAGTGTCCGCTTGAATCTTCTCATATGAATCCGGCAGCACCTGACCTATCTCGCCGGAGCCCTTGAGTGTGAAACCGGAGCTGCAGGTGCCACGCATACCGAGCGTGTCCCAGTTCATGATCGGCTCAAGCTGATAGTCTTTTTTCGTGAACGCTACGAGCACCTGATCTGAAGATGAAGCATCAACAGAACGGCGTGCCGTGGTTAGGATGGCGTCGGCTTGCTCGCCGTATGAAATCACCGTCGCATTCTTCGTCAGCGCTATGCCCGAACCGGATCGTTCCACTGCGCATTCGCTCGCACGCAGGTCACCGCCGCCCCGGCCTTCGGTTGTGGACGACGCCAGCAGCAACTGGTCATTCGAAAGCCGGCGCAGCAAACGATTGTGCCAGGGGCTGTTCCTAGCATGGCGCACCAGGATTGCGACCATCATCTGGTGCATCGCAAATATCATGGCGGTCGAAGCGCAACCTCGCGCGAGGATGTAACAAACGTCGACTACGTCGGAGAGGCTGGCCCCCTCGCCACCCAAGTCAGTCGGAACCATGATGGCAAGCAGGCGTTGCGTTCGCGCGGACAGGAACGCCTCGGTTGGGAATCGGGCTTCACGGTCGACGCAGTGAGCGCTTTTCAGCGCTACGGCCGCTGTCGCCTCGGCTCGCGAATGGAGATCGTCCGTCACCGACCTCGCCCACCCCACTTTGGTGTCGTTTATGGACTGGGGTTGCACAATAGAGCCTCGCGCGAGATTTTCGAGCGTCCACGGCGCCGAGGGTTCCAAGTCTTGTGGGTTTGACGAGGGGAATGATTCGGCTTTTCTATGTCCGTTTCCGATGGCTCGTTCTGGCTGATTCAAGAGCTTCCTCACCAAGGCATCCAAGCAGGACGGAGATCGTCGCGAAGTAAATATTGACCTTATTGTCCAGTTTCGCCGCTAAACCCGGCCGAGCAACCGTCAGCGAGTTCATTGGGCCAGAAACCCTGGTGGAATCGCTCTTTTGCGCTAGCGAGTTGCGGCGCGCCGTTTGGTCAGATTCACCACGATCCTGGCATCAGCGGTGCGAATTCACAGCGGTGCGAAAGGTCTGTCACCAAAATGCTTCGCTGAGTCTCCTTTTGTACGGCGACGAAAACTGAAATCGGCGCAAGATTGATGGATAACAGCAACACCTTCGCGGGAGAGCGGGTCATCGCCGTAGTTCAGCGGATGATCAGCGAGCGGTTGATTACTCGGCCTGTCTCTACGGAGGACACTCTTTCGGAGGCTGGTTTGACTTCGTTGGATGCGGTCAGACTTGTGCTGCTCGTTGAGGACGAGTTCAACATCGAAATACCGATTAGCGAGCTGACGCTCGCGAACTTTCGATCCATTTCGACGATTGGCCTTTTGGTCACCAGATTGCTAAGTCGAACTTGAGCAACTGATTTTAGATCTCTGTCTCGGCTTGGAATGGACGGTAGAACGATTGGTCGAACCGAGATCGACCGGCAAAGCTCCCGTCTATTCCGGGACATGCAAGGTATTCACAAGATCAAAAACGTCGTCCGTCGTGGTCTCGCCGTGCGTCACACACGCCCGGATGACATCGCTTCCTTCGAACGATGCGATCGCGACCCAAGCACGGCCTGAAGCCAGGACTCGAGCCACGATTGACCTGACGTCGCCAAAGCCCGGCGGAGGCTTGATACACAACACGGCCAACGGCGACGAGTTAGCGATCGACCATCTCCGCGCCAGCAGTTCGGCTTCGAGCAGCTCCGTGAGTTCGATCGATCGCTCCACGTGCTCTGCATAGCCACTCCACCCGGCCGCCGCGAGTGACAGGAACATTCGCAGCCCAAGAAA
Organism: Binatus sp. (SeqCode); assembly: GCA_049590495.1. Lineage (GTDB taxonomy): Bacteria > Desulfobacterota > Binatia > Binatales > Binataceae > Binatus. The sequence continues at coordinate 1,261 of JBAWCX010000096.1, read as the reverse complement.
TCGACGTGACCACTGAACTGAGGTCACATACGGGTCAAGACTGGGAATGTTCGAGGGCATGAAGTTGGTGGAAACCTGGAACGCGGACGAGAGTACCTGCGGGTGCCTGGTGATGAACATCCCGCAGCCCATCGTCGTCGCAAACCACTTGTGCGCGTCGATCGTTACGGAGTCCGCGCGCTCGATACCAGTGAGAGCATTTCGCAGCCGGTCGGAAGCGATGACTGCGCCGCCCCACGCCGCGTCAACGTGGTACCAGAGATCGTATGATCGGGCCAGTTCGGCACATTCCGATAGAGGATCTATCATTCCCGCATTGGTCGTCCCGGCAGTGGCGGCGATCATGATGGGAACCCGTCCATTCAAGCGATCGCTGGTAACCGCATCCTTCAGGGCGTTTTGGTCCATCCGACCGAGTCCGTCGGTGGCGACCAGACGCACCGCGGTTCGGCCGATACCCGCCTGGTGCGCGATTTTGAGCCAGGCAAGATGGCTCTCCTGCGAGATGTAGAACACGGGAGGACCGTCAAAGGCACGGGCTCCTTTCGTCGCAAACTCCGGAGTCGCCCGGGTTAACGCACAAAGCAGAGCGGTATAGTTGGCTTCCGATCCGCCGGATGTGAAATGGCCCGTAGCCTCAGGCGGAAATCCGGCGCGCCGGGCGACAGAACGGATGACGTGAGCCTCGATCTCAACGGCGGCCGGGGAGGTCGTCGAGGTCGCAAGCTGAGGATTGAACGCGCCGGCGATACGATCTGCGCATTGAGCTGGGAAAGTTGGAGCCGGATTGAACAACCCGAAGTAGCTCGGGTGCGTCATATGGACGAGACCGTGCTCCATCTTATCGATGGTCCACGACAGCAATTCGCCTAAAGGACGTGGTGCTCGAAAATTGAAATCGGCGAGTTCGTTCCTGAAGTCGGCGATGTTCAGCTCGGACGTAACCGGGCCGTCAGCTATGCGCTCGTTGGCGCGCAGCAACTCGAGTGTCAGGAAATCGTCCCAACGCACGCGGCTTGCGGGCGTCGGAAAAAGATTCGAAGCGGGCCCGGGCTGCTCTCGATCGCTTTTGAGTTGCGAGACAGGTTTTCGGTGGTACTGCATCGTAGCTACGCGTTCTGAGGACTCAAGCACGGGCGGCGGCAGCGTTCATCCAGCTCAGGCAGCTTGCGACGCATTGGCGGAGTGCGGCGCCCTCGAGCGGTCGCCCGGATGCCGATGCTCCACCAGGTATGACAACCAATTCGTGTACAAACGCACT
>JBAWCX010000095.1:0-2287 GCA_049590495.1 Binatus sp. (SeqCode) | reverse complement strand
ATTCTAAACAGCACGATCACGCTGAAGGGCCGTCCCCAAGGCATAGCTCATCTCGACGCGCTCAAATCAGTAACCGATGTGCGCGTCGATTCATTGATAGGGGGAGGAGTCAAAGGGGCTCCTTCTCCGGCCGTCGGGCCGCTCTACGACACCCAATTCGGCGGCAATCCTCAGTTTGGCGAGGCCTACCTGCCCGGCGACTTCAAGCTGCCGGAGTTGCCGATGGACGATCTGAGCCAGGTGATTAGCCTCATGGTTGCGACCCAAAGTGCCGAGTTGATGAGCCAATCGGAGGTCAAATTCGGCGACGTCCTGCAGCCCCCGATCGCACAAGTTCGCGCGATCGACGACGATCCACGCAAAAGCTCCGGCTGGAGTGCAGACACGCGGGCACGAGTGCACCTTGTGCTCGGCAGAGCCAGCGAAGTCTCAGGCATTGAACTCAAGTCAGAAGACTCGTTGCATGCCGCCGTCACTTTCTTTCAAAGGGCGCAGTCTGAATGGACACGTGAGAAGAATCCGCTCGAATGGGCGATAGCGCAGCGCACGCTCGGTTCCGCCCTCTCCGACCTATACGATCTCAATCAGCAGGATGCGGCTCTGCAAGCTGCGATTACGGCTTACCAGAACGCCTTGGCCGTATATCAATCGCGCTCTGATGCTCTAGATTCAGCCAGCATGCAATTCAGTCTAGGAAAAGCATTCTTTTATATCGGAGATCACGAAGCCGGAAGCGTCAGCATGCGTCGGGCGGCGGATTCTTTTCGGGCGGCCGCGCAAGGATATGACGTTCGGTACTATCCGCTTAAGTGGGCAGCCGCCCAATATGATCTTGCCGATGCACTCTGTGAAGCTGCCGCCCGCGACGCAAGCGCAAAGGAATATGATGAGTCGCTCACCGCAGCAGGTGAAGCATTGAAGATCTACCACAAGCAGGCTTCGCCGATTGAGTGGGCGGAAACCCAATCCCAAATCGCTGGGAACCTCGAGCAGCTGGGCGACATGACCGACAATCGCGAGGATTTGAAACAGTCGATCGCATTGTGCCGCCAAGTTCTCGATGGGTTCCCGCGCAAAAGCAATCCGGACATCTGGGCCGGCCTCCAGTGCACTTTGGGCGAAGGCCTCGTAGTGTTGTGTCGGGTTGATAAGGATAGTGAATCCGCCAGGCAAGCTGAAATTGCGTTTCGCGCCGCTTTGGAGGAGCTGTCCGCTCGGGATCAGCCGATGGGATGGGCATGCGCAAAGGACGGCCTTGGAAGGGCTCTCGTGGGATTGGGGGAGGCCCGCTCGGACACGCACTACGTAGAGCAGGGTGTCGATTCGATTCAACGACGCGCTTAAGGTCGTCACAAAGGAGCGCGATCCGGCCGTGTGGGCATGGACAGAGTTCAACTTAGCCGACGCGTTGGTCGCACTCAGCAAGCGCGATGGAGAAGTCGTCCATCTCAAGCAGGCAATCGATGCGTATCATGATGCTCTGACGGTGTCGTCGAAAGATGTACTGCCGGACCTGTATGCAAAGGCTCAGGACAATCTCAAAATCGCGCTCAACGACCTACATCAGCGCGGCTCAGAAGGCAGCTGATTCTCATGAACGAATGGGTCACCGACGATGCCCTCGACGTATACGCACAGCGGGCACCTCTGAAATGGCGAAGGTTGCGAACGGATCGAGCCGCTAAACTGATGGTCACTCGGAGCGATAGCGGAATATAATCGCTGTCGGCCAAAGATGAGGAGTCCGCGTCAGTATTTTTCCGAGCGGTATCCGCGGCTGAACCTCGCTGATTCATTAGCGGCCGCCGTTGTACTCGTACTGGTTGCCGTCGCCATCTGGCCGCATTCACGGCTGGTCGTCGACCTGGTCCTGGTAACCGCGATTCCGGGATTGATCGCCGCGATTGGGTGGGCCCTTACGTTCTGGCAGAAAGCGCGCGTCCAGATCGGGCGGCTTAAGCTTCGCTACAAGTCGGTTCGGCGAAGCGCGGGTATCGCCGCCCTGTTATGCCTGCCGTTTCTGCTGCTGCAGCAAGCTTCAATCTATCTTCAGGGCCCGAACATCCTGCGCGAGCCGACCGTCGATGTCACCGGGCTGACGGAACCCTATCCGAAGCTTGGGCGGTGGGAGATCCGCATGGTCGTGGCGATTGCGCATCTGGAGGGCGACGACGGCCACAAAACAGAGACTCAACTGCATGACGCGCTGGCCAATCTGGATCCGCGGCTGCACGTGACTCCCGTCATTCTAAACAGCACGATCACGCTGAAGGGCCGTCCCCAAGGC
>JBAWCX010000094.1:0-1519 GCA_049590495.1 Binatus sp. (SeqCode) | reverse complement strand
CCGTCGACGATCAATTCGGTGCCGGTGATGTAGGACGCATCGTCGGACAGCAGGAAGACGATCGCGTTTGCGATTTCCCACGGCGTGCCTTGCCGGCGCATCGGGATTCGGGGGGCGACGGTGCTCTCGCGGTCGCCGCCGACGTGAGCATTGAGGATCAATGCCGCGGCGCCGTCGAAGCCACCACGCGCGCGTTCTCGGCGCTGCATCTGCTCGTGAACAACGTCGGCATCGCCATCGGCGGCAACTTATTGAAGACCTCGACCGAGGAGTTCGACAAGATGCTGGCCGTCAACCTGCGCAGCCACTTCCTGATGATGCGTTACGCGGTGCCCGAAATTGCGAAAGCCGGCGGCGGCGCGATCGTCAACGTTTCGTCGCTGGCCGCGATGCGCTCCAACTCGCAAATTTCATATGAAGCGACCAAGGCCGCGCTACTTGGACTTTCACGATCGGCCGCAGTCTCGCACGCACGCGACAATATCCGCGTCAACACGATCCTGCCTGGGTTGATCGACTCGTCGATGGTGCGGCGCCTGGTTGGCGATCGTGAGAGCGCCGTCGCGCCGCGAATCCCGATGCGCCGACAGGGCACGCCGTGGGAAATCGCAAACGCGATTGTGTTTCTACTCTCTGACGACGCGTCTTACATCACCGGCACGGAATTGGTCGTCGACGGCGGTCTCGCCGCACGTTGACAGCCTCAACGCGGATGCGGACTTGAAAGTCCTGAGGCGGCGTTCAGAATATAATCGACGTTATTCCGGGCGGGCCTGAAGCTCGGATCTTCTCGCAGCACTCCCTGGTAGAGCGACATCGCTTCGTTCGTGCGTCCCGCTTCCTGTTCCAGGACGCCGAGGTTGTAGCGGGAAAATTTCTCCGTCGGATAGAGCGAGAGCACCATCGCAAAATCCTCTTCCGCCAATACCGCGTGTCCCTGCTGTTGCTCCGCGATTCCGGCATTGATCAATTTATACATGTGGAGAGCGGGGGCTTCGGTGAGCGGGCGCGACGTCGCAAATCCAATCGCAATCGGCAGCACTGCTGCCAACACGATTGCAATTGGGAGTGCGCGCGAGTCGAGGTTGGCAATCTCCGCTTGCGGCGCCCGAAAATACTGGAATATGCACCAGCCGCCAAGCAACACAATCACAATCAGGATCATCAACAGCAACAGGGCCACGCCCGGAGTCGCCAACGCCCGGATTGCCCACGGACTTAGATTCCGGCCGGCTACGAGTTCTCGAAGATCGCAAACAACCGGGGAGGCGCTCGGAACGAAGACCCATGCGTTGTTGGCCACGATTCCCGCTCGGATGCGATCCCACTCGTTCACAGTAACGTACACAGCGACACCGATTAGTTGCACTATGAATCCAATGGACACAACTGCGGCTACCGCGATCACGGCTCGCCGCGATGCGAAATCGGCGGCCATCTCAAACGCAGGCAGCGTCAGCGGCATCAGTAGCACGATCGACTCGAGCATGTACCTGGGTCCGTACGATAAGTCGCCGCT
>JBAWCX010000093.1:0-6624 GCA_049590495.1 Binatus sp. (SeqCode) | reverse complement strand
GCCGTCGCCGAGCGCGTGTTGTTCGGCGCGCACTCGGTTTACGTCTCGAATGACGCGATGGCGACTTGGGCGCCGCAAACGACTCAGGATTTGACGGGAGGATGCAACAGCGGCGAGTGCGGGCTCGAGGACCTGGAGATCGCGCCGTCCGATCACACCAAGGCGTACGCGCTCGCGATGGAGACCAACACCACCTTTCGTCCAACGCCCTTCAAAATCTTCACCACCGACCAGGCGGACCTGCAGGTCAGCACCGGCCAGCCCAATGGCGCCGAGTGGACCGACAAGACTGCGCAACTGCCGCCGATCGTGTTTCCCGATTCCACGCAGGCGACCGGAATCGCCATCGACCCGTTCGACTACAGCACTGCCTACTTGAGCCTTTCGGGGTTCACGTCGGCGACCGGCATGGGTCACATCTTCGTGACGACTGATTTCGGCGGTTCATGGACGCAGGCCGACGGCAATCCGACCCTGCAAAGTCCGCCGCCCGCCACTGCGCTGCCGGACGTTCCGGTGCTGCGCTTGCTGGTCGATCGAAACGACGCGACCGCAAGCACGGTTCTCGCGGCTACGGACATTGGCATTTTCAGAACGACTGACGGCGGAAATACCTGGGCGCCATTTAATCTCGGAGTAATTCCTGCCGTCGCGGTTTTCGATATCGAACAGAATTTGAGCGGCGTGGTCTTCGCCGCGACTCACGGGCGCGGGATATTCGAGCTCGCAGGCGAAGGCTCGCCCGGCATCATACCGACGCAAACAGCTACCATTGCGCCGACTCCAACGGCAACCGCGACCTCGAGTCTATCGGTAACACCCACCGCCTCCGCCACGGCGACTGCAACCGCGACCGTAACGCCTACGGCGACACCGACCGCGACGGTTAGCATCTCGCTGTCGACCGGAGAGCTCGATTTCGGCGGGGCGCCAAACAACGGCTCCGTCACGCCGGACCGGACCGTGACCCTGACCAACCTGTCGCCGACAACGGCTGTGTTCAGCCCGCCAACGGAAGACGGCGATGCGTCCAACTTTGTCGTGATCAACAACACCTGCCTGGCGTCACTGGCGGCGGCGCCCGCTACTTGTCGTTACACGGTGGAGTTCACCGCGAATGCGTTGGGACCGTTCAACTCCGATCTGTTCATAAACGTGAATAACGACACGAGCAGCCCGCTCGACGTTCCGCTCATCGCGACCGGGACATCTCCATAGACGGCACGAGTTTGAGAATGAAAAGGGGAAAAGTGAAAACACCAATCAGTTTGGCGGTTGCGATTTGCGTCTCGATCATATTGACGGTCGCGCGCGGCGATGCGGCCACGGTCTGGCCGGCGTACGAGCACGATAGTTCGCATAGCGGCAGAAGCCAGTTCAGCACCGCCGCCAACAACGGCGCTACCAGGTGGGATCTTCCGACCGGCGGTTTCAAGATAGAGGACTCTCCGACGATCGGGGCTGACGGAACAATTTATGACGCCGATACCGCTGGCGACTTTTACGCGATCACTCCGAGCGGTGCCACCAAGTGGTCGGCCCCGTTCCAGGCGATCCAGGGCAGCGGTTGTGGCGGCATCCCGGGGATAAACGCAGGCGCGGCGATCGGTCCCAACGGCGCCATTTACTTCGCCGACCAGGACGCCCAGGTTTACTCGCTCACCGACAACGGAGTCGGCACCAGCCCCACCCTGAATTGGGGCCCGGTGCAGCCGACCGGCGACTGCGCCCATTTCGTTACAACCGGCGCGCCGACGCTCAGTATCGACGGCAGCACGCTTTACATCCTCATCAGCGACGGCAAGCTCTACGCGTTGAGTACCAGCACCGGCATCGAGAAATGGTCGGCCGTAATCGGCACGGGAGGTTCGACCGGCACCATCGCGCCGGTGGTCGGTCCCGACGGTGCCATTTACGCCGCTTCCAGTGACGGCAAGCTTGCGTCGATAAAGGACAATGGCGTCGGCGCGTCGTTCAATTGGGGTCCCACCACTTTTGCCGCTTCCTTCAGTGGCGACAGTCCGTCGCTCAGCAACGATGGCAGTACACTTTATATTGCGGGCAACACCGCCAGTCCGGTCGCCGGCAATCTCTTTGCGATAAAGGCCGGCACCGGCGCGGCGAAGTGGACCGCTTTGACTCTGGGAAGCGGCGAGGTTTTCAACACCGGCGTGGCGCTCGGCTCCGACGGCGCCACCATTTACTTCGGCAGCGGCAAGGCCACCAGCCACACGCTGTACGCGGTAACCGACGGCGGCACCAGCGGTTCGCTGAAATGGTCACTGAGTGTCGGCGGCAGCAGTCTGAAAGTCTCGCCCGCGATCGGCGCCGATGGCACTATCTACGTCAGCTCCGGTGACGGCAACCTCTACGCGGTAACCGACACCGGCGTCAGCGGTTCGTTGAGGCCCTTTTTCGGCGGTGCTGGCAGCGTCCTGATCAACGTCACTGCCGCCGCGGGCTACAAGGCACTGTCGATGCCGGCGATCGGCTCCGACGGCACCATCTACATGAGTTCTGACACCGACGACAACCTTTACGCTTACAACGGTCCCTTAACCGCGACGACGACGGCGACCGCAACCGCAAGTTCGACACCGACCGTGTCGAAAACTGCAACGGCCACCGCGACGCCGTTTGCAACCGCGACTGGCACCGCGACCGCAACCAGGACGGCGACGCCCACGGCCACTGCGACTGATACCGCGACCATTACTGCGACGACGACCACGACGCCGACTGCGACGCCAACCGCTTCTTCTACCGAAACAGCCGCGGCAACCCGCACTGCTACCGTGACCGCGACCGCCACGCTCCCCGCGACTCAGACTGCCACCCCGACGGCGACCGTCACCGGCACCGCATCACCTACGCCGACCGTCACCGTCACCGCGTCAGCTACGCCAACCTCGGTACGCACGCCGCTCACGTCGGCGACTGCGACTCCAACTCCGACCGCGACACCGACTGCAACAGCGACCTTCACGCCGACGCCGATGCCGACCGTGGCTGCGCCGCTGGTGGTCACACCGGGTTTCGCGAATTTTAGGGCGAAGCTGGGGAAAAAGAGCAAGGCAAAGAAAATAACCGCGGCCAACAAGGGCAGCGTCTCGATAATGCTGATCGGTGCGGAAGTGACTGGCGACTTTCAGCTCTCGAAACTATGCGCCGGGCCGCTGAAACCAAAAAAGAAATGCACCTACGCTGTGGTCTTCGCTCCGACCCAAAAGGGACAGCGCCCCGGACTGCTCACCATCAACAACAACAGCTCGAGCGGTCCGCGAACCACAAATCTGTCAGGAACCGGAGAATAGCCGCGCTAAGGCGCCGCGCGATACTCGCTTTCCAGAATCGCCATCACGATCGTGTCGTGATATTTCCCGCGCGCGAAGTGCTCCTGGCGCAGCACTCCCTCGCGCTTGAATCCGCACTTCTGGTATGACGCGATCGCGCGCGGATTGAAGTCGTGGACATGCAGCCAGAGACGATGCAGGTTCATCTTGTCGAACGCGAGCCGTATTATCACGTGCATCGCGTCGGTGCCGTAGCCCTTGCCCCACAACGACTTGTCGCCGATTACGATTCCCAGGCCGGCGCTGCGATTGCGCCAGTCGATCACGTTGAACGAAATCGCCCCGATATATCTTCGGTCCGCGAGCGTCTCGATCGCGAAGTCTTTATGTTTATCGGACGGACTGGCGGCCGCGTCGATAAATTTCGCTTCCGCAAGCGACGAGACCGGATGGGCGAGCATCTCGCCGCCGAGCAGATCGGTGACTTCCTCGTCGTTGACCCATTTCATCACGGCGTCGAGATCGGATTTCTCGTAAGCTCTGAGCCTGACCAGTTTGCCTTCCATGTCCGTCTCCTTGCATCGCCAAAATAAAAGGGCGACCCAACGGGCCGCCCTTCGTCGATTGTCGAGTTCGAAAGTGACTAGCCCTTGGGCAATCCGAGCACCCGTTCGCCGATAATATTATGCTGAATTTCGCTGGTTCCGCCCGCGATGGTCAGCGCCCGCGATGCGAGCATCCGGTACGACCACTTGCCTTTGTCCAGCGCGTGCGGCGCCTTGAATTCCATCTGGCTGTACGGCCCCAGCATCTCCATCGCGAACTTGTTCATGCGCAAATTGAGTTCGCTGGTGCATAGCTTGAGCACCGAGCCCTCCGGGCCCGGCGGCAGACCCTTGAGCCGCCGCGTCAGTTGCCGAAAACCGGTGTAGCGCAGCGCGGCCGCCTCGCATGCGAAATCTCCCAGCCGCTGGCGCACGCTGGTGTCGTCCCACGCCGTGTGCCCGTTGCTGCGAATCGTCTTGGCCAGCTCGACCAACTCCTTGACCTGGCCCATCAGGTCGCGACCGCCGCCGATTCCCGACCGCTCGAACATCAGCGTCGTGATGGCGACCTGCCAGCCCTGGTTTTTCTCGCCGATCAGGTTCTTCTTCGGCACCTTGACGTCCTCGAAGAAGACTTCGTTGAAATTCGCGTCGCCTGTAATCTGCACGAGCGGGCGCACGGTCACGCCGGGGCTGTGCATGTCGACCAGGATGTAGCTGATTCCCTTGTGCTTGGGCGCGTCGGGATCGGTGCGCACCAGCAGGATGCACATGTCCGCGTGATGCGCGTCGGACGTCCAGACCTTCTGCCCGTTGACGACAAAGTAGTCGCCTTCCTCGACGGCGCGCGTCTGCAGGCTGGCCACGTCGGAGCCGGCGCCGGGCTCGGAATATCCCTGGCACCACAGCTCATCCGCCGAAAGAATTTTCGGAATATGTTTCTTCTTCTGCTCTTCGGTGCCCCAATGAATGATCGTCGGACCGACCAGCATGATGCCGAGTCCGTTGACCAGCATCGGCGAGTTAACTTTCGCGAGCTCCTCGTTGTAGATGATCTGCTGCGTCAGCGACGCGCCGCGTCCGCCGAACTCCTTGGGCCAGCTGATTCCGACCCATCCGCCCGCGTGCATCTTCTTGTGCCACTCGAGCCGCCGCTTCCAGTCGTCTGCGTTGCTCTCGCGCATGAAGTCGCCGCCGTCTTCGCCCGTCCCCGCCTTGGGCAGGTTGGCCTTGAGCCAGCCGCTAAACTCCGCGCGAAACGCCTCGTCTTCGGCGCTGAACTTGAAATCCATTGATGCCTCCGCAGGTGACCGCGTGATGCGCACTCCTGGCCGCGCTCATGAACGAGCGTCAGCCGGCGGCAGCGGTCCCTAACACTTGTTATATAGAACGTCGATGCGGGCCATTCAAGAACGCGAATAGACTTCAGGGTCGACGATTTCCATGACCGTACGCGCGAGCGTGTTGACGACCGGCTTGAAGCCGAACTGTTCGTACAGCCCTTGCGCGTCGCGAGTGCCGAGACTCCATCGCCGCAGGCCCTGCAAATCGGGATGCGCCATGATCGACGCCATCAGCTCCTTGCCAAGTCCGCGCTCGCGATACGGCTCGAGGATGAAAACGTCGGCGACATACGCGTAGGTCGCGAAGTCGGAGACCACGCGCGCGAAGCCGATTTGTCTGGCGTGGTCGTAAACGCCGAAGCACAGCGAATTTTCAATCGACCGAGCGACCGTCGCGCGCGGAATTCCCGCCGCCCAGTACGAGCACGCGAGAAACTTGTGAATTACGTCCACGTCGAGCTTCGATCGATCCGTGCTGATCAGAAATCTGCCCATCTCCATCACCACCATCGCTGTCACGTGACTCTCGCTCCTCGATTCGACGGCAACCTGTATTCAGTAACGTGCGCCGGAACTGGAAGTGCCGCCTCGACGCGCGCGTCGCGGACCGGCGTCATCGTCTTGGTCGCAATCGGAATCTGACCCGCCCAAATCGGCAGCGCGTAGTCGGCCTCGTCGTCGAGCGGGTCACCGCTTCTGACTTTTGCCGACGCCTCCACGATCGGAATCGAGAGAACCGACGTGGCCGCCAGCTCCTTCTCGTTGGGATGCCGGATATGTTCCCAGCGGCCGGGCGCAACGTGGTCGATCAGCCCCTTCATCACGGTAAACTTCTCAGCCGGGTTGGTAACCAGAGTCGCGGCGCCGAGAATCACGACCGATCGGTAGTTGACCGAGTGATGGAACGCCGATCGCGCCAGCACCAGCCCGTCGATATGCGTCACCGTAACAGCAATCGGCGTTCCCTCAGCCGCGGCGCCGAGCATCCGGCTCGCGGCCGAGCCGTGGATATAAAGCCGGTCATCGATACGCACGTGAAGCGTCGGAATGACGTAAGGCTGTCCGCCGAGAACAAAGCCGACGTGGCAAACCAGCGCGGTGTCGAGGATGGCGTAGATGGCGTCGCGGTCGTAGGAGGCGCGCTTGGCGAGGCGCTTGACGCGGGTGCGCGCCGTCGGTGCGAGCGCACCATTGTTTTTGGCCATTGGCCCTTGGACCGTTTGCGCTGTCTCTTCCATTTTCCTTGCCTTTTTGTTACAGTACGTAACTATGAACGTATCGGTACAATATCAAATCCGCGGAGACTCAAGCAACCTGATCGCTGCGAGTATAGAAAACGGAATTCGCAGCGGACGGCTGCGCGCAGGGGAGCGTCTGCCGACGGTGCGCGCGCTGGCCACGCGGCTGCGCGTCAGCCCGACCACGGTTGCGGCGGCCTACAAC
>JBAWCX010000092.1:0-5733 GCA_049590495.1 Binatus sp. (SeqCode) | reverse complement strand
TCGTCACACCACCGTCGGGCGAAAATTTGTAAGGACATCCGGGCTGCACGGGATTCGACGGGCATTGAAGGTTGATTGGCACGTTGACCGGCACCAGGTTGTTACCGACGAGATTGTCGCAATTCTGATTGTTGTTGTTGGAGTCGATGAAAATATTGTTCAGCTTGTTATAGTAGGCTCGTAATTCGAGGTCGTCCGGGCCCGCCCCGATTGTGCCGCCGCCGTAGGAGTGGTATCCGCGCGCCACCGTGAACGACGATGCGCTCGCGGGTTTGCCATTCGCACTTGCATAGCAGACACCAATTCGGACATAGAATGGATTGGTAGGGCTGATAGCAGGCTTATCCGCATCCACGATGCCCAACTCGAGAATCTTGCTGATTCCCGCCGCGGTGCCATTGTCATTTTCGTCAATCGCCGCCGTTACCGTGTAGCTGAGATCGCTGGTGACCTTGGGCTCCCACACTCCCAGGGCGTTGCGGCTGGTAAGCATCATCGAGCCATGCACGCCGAAATCCACCGCATCCTTGGTGAAAGTAATCTCCTGCTTCTGCAGGCCAGGCGGTGGCGGGTTCGTTAGGTTACTGGGCGGGTAGAGCATCTGGAGTTCCAGCGTCGCCATGCTCGATGGCGACATCAGCGCGGTCGGCCGGTTTTCGAGCGCCGTGTCCTGTGCGCCCTCCGCCAGGCACTCGTCCACCGAGTTGCTCGACGTGTTAACACTCAGCCCGTTGAGCGAGATTGGATGGGCGCCGTCGAAGCGCGGGCTCACGTTGTTGTTCGCGTCGGCCGCGACAAACCCGGCCAAGGTACCGTCGAGATCGATCACCGCGGTGTTCTGGTCGCCGTCGCCGAAACCTGAACTTGGATTGAGTGGGTCTTTGCCGAGGTTGACCAGCTGAGTGTAGACCTGATGGCGCAAATCAGTATTGACGAAACTCAACTGCGAGGTGTTCGCCAAGGTAGGATAGCTACTCTGGTTTGACTGGAACCATCCGAATGCGGCATCGCCCTCGTACACCCACTTCACCTTGTCGCCCTTAATATCGGTCAGTGTATTTGCCTTCGTCCACGCTGCGAGTGCAGCGGCGTCGGTAGTCGTGAGCGCGGGACTCTTCTTGAAATTGACAAAACGATCGTGGATCAGGCGGGCCGGGCCGTCGTAGATCATATAGCCAAACGTGTTCCAGTTAGGATCGGGATAGCCTTTGCCGATCTCCTCTCCGCTGTGCGGCGTTCCGTCCTTGATTTGAGTCCTGTCGATGCAGCCCAGCATCGGCGACTGACCGGCGAAAGTAGTGTCTGGCAAAGGACACGGACCAAAGCGATCGACGTTGTTCTGGCTCATCCCCTCCAACACTGAATTCTCGACCAGCATCCAGTCGCCCGGCGTCGCGCCGTCGATACCGCCTGCCGTCAGCAGCGAGGCGCTGTCGCGACTGGTCGCGAAGCGGCCGTTGTTGACCACGAACCACTGGTCTCTCATCCAGACCCCGCGATCACGGACGCGGGACGCGGTCAGGCCGTCGAACTCGGCGAGCAGATTGCGCGTTGCCGGCGTGCCGTCCTTCGTCGGATGGATCAGCGAGGAGCTTGATTCGCTATACGCCCCCTCGCCGAACAGTCCGTCGAAGCAGCCGCTCACGCGGTTGTTCCTGAAGGTTCCTATCGGCAGGAACTGGTTGTTACTCGGATTCGGCGGCGGAACGTACCAGTAGCCTACCCCCACGCCCTGGCATCCGTCGATTATATTGCCGGTCAACTGCGTACCCGGATTGGTGATCCAGAAGCCGCTGGCCGGTTCGATGTAAACGGTGTTGGCCGGTACGTCCGGGTTGGGACATCCGGGTTTCGGCGGCACGTAACCGCCTAACGCGCCATTGGAAAGGAAAATCGTACAACTGCCGTGAGTCGGATTGGTGGTCGCGTCCATGTCGGGGATGTTGAAGCCGTCGTAATCTATGTCGGCAGAGGGAACCACGCCATTAGTCAGATAGTCCCCGGTCCACCAATATTTCTTGATCAGCTCGTCCCGCGAGGCTTTGTCGGTATTGTTGATGTCGAACGAATTACTCATCGCGCCCATGCCAAGGTTGTTCTGGAAGGCGATACCAGCTTCGTCGCCAATCTCTTCGTAAAAGAGATGGCCCACGGCGCGGACGCATACGGTGTTCGAAATCGTCAGATTCTGAGTCGAGTGCACCGTTACACACTTATTGTAGCTGTGATCGATGCTGTTGGAATCGACGAGCGTCGTCTTACCGCTAAGATCCTGAGCCATGTGGAAATGGATTGGATAGCTGCCGAGCTGATCCTTTCCGAACTTCTCTATCTCCACGCCCTGAATCGAGACTTCGTTGAGGCCCATCATGGCCATGGTCTCGCCGCCCCAATGGAGATTGGCCGCATCTTTGCCCTCGATCTTCGCGGTCAGCGCGATATTTCGGCTGAGCAGCGCAACCGGGGCGCGCTCGTCAACGCCGTAGTTCTGCGTGGCGGGGTCATTGTAGTTAAGCGGGCTTGGTTGCGAAGTGCAGGGGCCCGGGTTCGTGCATCCCATGGGAGCTTGGCCGCATTGAAAGTAGGTCGGCACGTTGTTGACCGTGCAGAGCTGGCTCGGCGTCGGCGGAGCGCTGCCGAAGTGGTAGTGAAGCAGCGGCGTACCGAGGAAAATATCGCTGCCCGTCGGCGTGCTCTTGATTTTCGCGATTCTCACTATTTCGGTGTCGTAGGGACTGAAGCTGGTGCTACCAACCGAAATCCAGTCACCTTTGCGCCACTGACCTGTCCCCTGAGTTACGTCGTCGGCTACGTGCAGCGTATCTGCGCCGTCTTTCCCAATTACCGGAGCTGTCACGTTGGTGGGCTTTTTGTCGGGGCCCATCCCGTACTCCTCGGGTGGCCCCGCCGGCTGCGAAAGATAGGTCCAGTTAAGCCCGTTCGGCGGAACCCCCTTTAACCCAAACATCTCCAGCGAGCCGCCGCTTTGTACCTGGACTCCCTTGCTGAAGCCCGTGCAGGTCGTTCCCGCCGCGCACGGACGCTTGCCAGTAAAGTTGAGCGTAACCTGCGTCATGAAATCCGTCATTCCTATCGGATGAGTCTTCTGGCCTACTTGGAGCAGGCCTTTGACCAGGATGGTGCCCACATCCATCATCGCGGACCGATCGGGAAAGCAGAGCGAGGCGCCAGCATCGATCGTAATCGTGTTAAACCCGTTGGCTTCTCTGTAACTCTTATCGACGTAAGCGCTCGGGCCGCATCCGTTGGCGCCAATCTCGAGGTTGTCCTTGTTGTCCTTTCTACAGCTATCGCTGGAAAGGGGCATCGCCGTGCCGCAAATGCCGGAATCACCCGAGCCGCGGGCCTCGATCGCGAGCGTCTGAGCGCCCCCGCCTCCACTGTACGCGATGGCTGCGAGCACCGCGGCCATTGCCAGACCCAGATGCGCGAGACTGCGCCTCATGCGTCCCGAAGCCGACGGATTACCCTGCCGAAAGATGTTCTCTAACATCCACGCCCCCTCCCGAAGCGAGAAATGAATCTATGCCTGATTTCAATAACGACGTTAGGCTCTAACCCCCGCCTCTACCCACAGCAAACCCCGAAGTTGAAGGTAATTTCCGCTCAAACGATAACAAGGAAAGGCATCGCGAGCAATTGATATACGCGAGGAATGCCAAGATAGACGCGGAAAGTGATCGGCGTCGGTGTCATCGACATGTGGCAAATCGCGGTGCGGCGCGAGCCCCTTCGACATCCGCACCTCGTCGAGAAAATTCCGTCGAAAAACACCGGTATCAAAAACTCCCGGTGTTCGATCGGAGGACAGGGTGATCATCCAGATCCTCGAACTCGAGAATTCGCTCCTTTTGACAGTACCGTGCACAGAAGTCATAAGATCGAGGATGCGCTAGAGTTTTCAATACGCGTTCCGTTCAACAAGGAGCTGAATCAAATGCAGATGGGAATGGTCGGCCTCGGCCGAATGGGTGCGAATATGGTGCGGCGTCTGCTGCGCGGCGGTCACGAGTGCGTGGTGTTCGACGTGAGCGCCGCGGCGGTCAAGGAATTGGCCAAGGAGGGCGCCATCGGCGCGTCGTCGCTCGACGACTTCGCCGCCAAGCTCAAACTGCCGCGGGTGGCGTGGATGATGGTGCCGGCTGCCGTCGTCGAGCAGACCGTCGCTGACCTGTCGAGCCGGTTCCAGCGCGACGACATTATCGTGGACGGCGGCAATTCGTATTACATCGACGACATCCGCCGCGCCGAAGCTCTGAAGGCGAAAGGGATTCACTATGTCGATTCGGGCACCAGCGGCGGCGTCTGGGGACTCGAGCGCGGCTTCTGCCAGATGATCGGCGGCGAGCCGCAAATCGTGAAGCATCTCGATCCGATTTTTTCGACGCTCGCGCCGCCAGTGGATTCCGCGCCGCGCACCGCGGGCCGCGAAAAGGTCCAGGGTAGCACCGCCGAGCACGGCTATCTGCATTGCGGGCCGAACGGCGGCGGTCACTTCGTGAAAATGGTTCACAACGGAATCGAGTACGGGATCATGGCGGCGTATGCGGAGGGGATGAACATCCTGAAAAACGCCAACGTAGGGCTGCGGCAGGCGAAAGAGGTCGATGCGGAGACGACGCCGCTGCGCAATCCCAAGCTCTACCAGTACGATTTCAACCTCACCGACATCGCCGAGGTATGGCGGCGCGGCAGCGTGATCGCGTCGTGGCTGCTGGACCTGATCGCCGACGCTATGCTCGGCGATCCGGAGCTAAAGAAATTTGCCGGGCGCGTATCGGATTCGGGCGAAGGTCGCTGGACGATCGACGCCGCAATCGACGAGGGCGTGCCCGCGCACGTGCTCACCGCCGCGCTCTACGAACGCTTCGGCTCGCGAGGCGCGGCCGACTTCGCCGACAAACTGCTGTCCGCGATGCGCTACGAGTTCGGCGGCCACCTCGAGAAGAAAGGCTGAAGGTACGCGCGATGCCGAATCCAGAACCAAAGAACGCATCGGCGCAGGGACGGCCAGGCGATCCCTGTGTGTTCGTTATTTTCGGCGCGACCGGCGATTTGACCAAGCGGCTGTTGATGCCGGCGCTGTACAATCTGCTTGCCAGCAAGCAGCTGCCGGACAAGTTCGCGATCGTTGGCGTCAGCAACAAGAATTTGAGTTCCGCGGATTTCCGCAAGCAGCTCGGCGAAGAGGTCCCGGAATTCGCCACGACCAAGGTCAGCCCCGAGCTCTGGAAATGGTTCGACCAGCGTATCTCCTACATGTCGGGCGACTTCAAGGATCCTGCGACGTACAATCGCCTCAAAGCGGAGCTCGAGAAAACCGACAAGCAGCAGGGCACGCCGGGAAACTATCTATTCTACACCGCGGTGTCGCCGATTTTTTTCGGCGAGATCGTCAAGCAGCTGGCCGGCGCTGGACTCACAACGGAAACCGGCAGTCATTGGCGAAGAGTGATCATCGAGAAGCCGTTCGGCCACGATTTGGAATCGGCGAACGCGCTCAATCGCGAGATTGGCGCATGCATCCACGAGAATCAGACCTTCCGAATCGATCACTATCTCGGCAAGGAAACCGTTCAGAACATCCTGGCGTTTCGCTTCGGCAACGGCTTCTTCGAGCCGCTGTGGAACAACAATTATATCGATCATGTGCAAATCACGGTCGCGGAAACCGTCGGCGTCGAGCAGCGCGGCGGATTCTATGAAGTAACC
>JBAWCX010000091.1:0-2964 GCA_049590495.1 Binatus sp. (SeqCode) | reverse complement strand
GTGTACGGCTTGCGCATGAAATGCGATGCCGTGACCGCCATGCCCTCGAAGATGCTGGTGACGGCGTCTTTAATGTTTCCTACGTATTCCGAAACCGCGCTCATCAATAGCCTCTATATAGTCGGATTGAAGTATACTTCCATCCGCGAACGTCGGAGATAGTATATAACCCGCTGAGTAAACACCGCCGCCAACGCAATCGCAGCCGCGAGCATGATATACCCCATCGCCGCGTTGCCATCGGGCCAAATAGCTACCCACACCGCGGTTCCGATCATATTCACAAACGAAATCGGCACGAAGTATTTCCAGCAAAGAGTCATTAGCTGATCGATACGCACTCGCGGCAGCGTTGCGCGTATCCACATCGACACGAACACCAGGATTAGTACTTTGACGTTGAAAGTAATCAGCTGAAGTATATTCATCGCGACTACATTGTTCGTGACGTGCGGGAACTGCCAGCCGCCGAGGAACAATGTCGCGATTATCGCGCCGATGATAAACAGGTTTCCCCATTCCGCCATGAAGAAGAACAGGTAGCGCATCCCGCTATACTCAGTCGCGAAACCCGCCACCAGTTCCGACTCGGCTTCCGGCAAGTCAAACGGCGTCCGATTGCCTTCGGCCAGCGCCGATATATAAAGGATGTTGGCCGCGACGAACGTGAACGGATTCGCGAACAAAAACCAATGCTGCGGCGCCCAGCCCTGCGCGCGAATGATTCCCTGCATCGACAGCGTGCCCGTCATCAGCACCACCGGGAATATCGAAAGCCCGGCCGGTATTTCGTAACTGACAATTTGCGCCGCCGACCGGATTCCGCCGATCAGCGACCACTTGTCGTTCGAGGCCCATCCCGCCATCAGCACGCCGACCACCGTGAGCGCCGTCACCGACGTCATATAGAGGATGCCCACGTTGAGGTCCGCCAGTATCAGCGACGACGAGAACGGCATCACCGCCCACGGCAGCGTGAACGCCAGCATCACCAGGTACGGCGCCATCTTGAACAGCGGAGCGTCGGATTCGTCGGGGATGATGTCTTCCTTGCAGACGTGTTTCACGCCGTCGGCCAGCCACTGCAGGAAACCCTGCGGCCCGACGCGGTTTGGTCCGACCCGCGACTGAATTCGCGCCCACACACGCCGCTCGGCCCAGCTCACGATTCCCGCAAACGGAAACGCCACGCCCAGGAAGACCACGGCGCTCATCACGAACACGACGATCGCGGCGACCAGGTGCGGCGACGCGTTCTTGCCGAACGCGCCCGACGCGATCAGATTGTGTACCAGCGTCTCCATCGAGGATTAGCGATCGATCTCCGGCGCGATCACGTCCAGGCTCGCGATTAGCGTGACCAGGTCCGCGATCATCAGGCCCGCGCTCAGCTTCTGGATGATGCCCATCGCCGCGAACGACCCGGTGCGGACGTGCACGCGCCACGGATACCCGGTCCCGTCGCTCACGAGATACCATCCCATGTCGCCGCGTCCGCTCTCGAG
Organism: Binatus sp. (SeqCode); assembly: GCA_049590495.1. Taxonomy (GTDB): domain Bacteria; phylum Desulfobacterota; class Binatia; order Binatales; family Binataceae; genus Binatus. Next base: position 1,459 of record JBAWCX010000091.1, on the reverse strand, counting down.
CCGAATCTGGCATTCGCCGGCCGGCGGCTTGAAATTGCGCGCGACTTTCGCGAGCACCGGCCCGCCCGGAATTTTCTTCAGCGCCTGGCGCAGGATCTTCGACGACTCCGCCATCTCGCGAATCCGCACCACGTAGCGATCCATCGAGTCGCCGAGCTTGCCCCAATGCCCGTCGCCAATCGGCACGTCGAACTCGAACTCGGGATACACCGAATACGGGATGTCCTTGCGGATGTCCCACTTGATTCCGCACGCGCGCAAGTTCGGCCCGACCAGGTTGTAGTTAATCGCTTCCTCGGGCGTGATCACGCCGACGTTCGCCAGCCGCTCGATATAAATTTTGTTCCACGAGATGAGCGCGTTGTATTCCTCAAGGATCGGATCGAAATGGTCGAGGTAGGCGAGCGCTTTCTCGCGCCATCCGGGCGGCAAGTCCCACGCCACTCCGCCGATTCGCATGTAGTTAAACGTGAGCCGCGCGCCGCACAGCTCCTCGATTAGATCGTTAATCATCTCGCGCTCGCGAATCGCATGCGTGAACGGCGTCACCGCGCCGATATCCATCGCCATCGCGCCCACCGACAGCAGATGCGACGCGATTCGATTGAACTCCGCCGCGATCACGCGACAGTACTCGCCGCGATGCGGCACTTCGATTCCCGCGAGCTTCTCGCACGCCATGCCCCAACCCTGGTTGGTGAACATCGCGCACACGTAGTCGACGCGATCGGTGTACGGCATGAAGCCGTGATAGCCGACCTTCTCCGCAATCTTCTCGATTGACCGATGCAGGTAGCCGACGTCGGGGATCGCCTCGCGCATCACCTCGCCGTCGGCGCGTACCACGAAGCGCAGCACCCCGTGCGTCGACGGATGCTGCGGGCCCATGTTGAGCGTCATTTCTTCGGTGTGCAGCGTGCTCATTTCTTTTTGGTGTCGAGCCGGATTATCGGGCTCTCTCTGACGGTTGAGATTCCGTGGTATTCGGCCGGCTCGACGAAATCCTTGCGTTGCGGGTGACCGATCCAGTCCTCCGGCATCAGGATTCGGCGCATGTCGCTGTGCCCTTCGAAGTTCACGCCGATCAGATCAAAGATTTCGCGCTCCATCCAGTTCGCCGACTTCCACACGCCCTCGAGCGTCTCGACGCTCGGGTTGTCGCGCGGCAGCTTCACTTTCAACACCGCAGTGTGACGCTTCGAGTAAGAGAACAGGTGATAGACCACCTCGATGCGGTCCTTGTAATCGACGCCGGTCTCGTTCGACAGGCAGTCCATCGCCATTTCGGGATCCTGGTTCATGAAGCGCCCGACCTCGACGATCGCCTTGGGATCGATCACCGCGAACGGATCCGGCTTCTTCTCGGATATTTCCAGCACCCGGTCGCTGAACTGGTTCTTGACCCGCTCTAGTATTTGAAGAGACTCCATCTGCTCAGGCTGCGGCCACCTGCTTGCCG
>JBAWCX010000090.1:0-7196 GCA_049590495.1 Binatus sp. (SeqCode) | reverse complement strand
AACGTTTGAGCGCCAAGCGTTACCTGCGCCCAATCGGGTTCCTGTTTCACCACCGTCAAGCCGAGACCGCGCCCATAGAACTCAACCGCGCGATTCACGTCGTCGACATCGATGCAGATTGAAAATTCCATAACGCTCCTTCAGCTATATGAGCATCCAGCCGCCGTCCACCCTTCCACCCAACAAGTTCAAACAGGGACCCTACGAGTACTCAGGTAAACTCCGCCCGCATTTTTCCTAGCATTGGGTGCAGGGGTCACCCCTACCCAAGGAAGCGTGAAACCCAAGCCGGGTTTCACATTAAATCTAAGTGATTTACCCTTCCTACACGTGCGCGAGGACCTTCTCGCGCAGATCGCGCATCAGCTTTTCGTTCTGCCCGACTTCGCCGGTGAAGATGACCTGCGACGTGCCCCAATCCTTCGCACGCCGCTTTAGCTCCGCGATGGATTCCTCGGGCGTTCCGATCAGCATCATCGGCGACGCGAGTAAGTCGTCGGCGGTCTGACCAAACATCGGCGCCATCATCTCGGCGGTTTTGCGCGACGCTTCGCGCGACTCCGAGATAATCGTCGCGAAAACAAAGTTGCTGACTTTAACCGCATCAGGCTTGCGGCCGATGCGCTTCGCTTCTTCGCGGACGAAACTCACTTTCTCGCGGAACGATTTGTCCGTCGTGCGTTTTACGACCTCCATCGAGATATGTCCGCGCTTGCCCGCGTCCGGAACGATGTTGATGTAGTCGGCGTACTTGGCTGCCAGGCGCAGCAAGCCTTTACCACCGCCGCCGAGGATTATCGGGGGATGCGGCTGCTGGATCGGTTTCGGCCACAGTATCGCATCTTTGAAATGGTAAAACTCACCGTCGAAGGTCGTGCGCTCGTTCTTCCACAGCGACAGGATGCATGCGATCGATTCGTCGAGCATCCGCAACCGCTCGGTGATCGGCGGGAAGGGAATCCCGGTCATGTTGAATTCGGTCTCGGTCCATCCCGAGCCGAATCCTGCCACCAGCCGGCCGCCGCTTAACTGGTCGAGCGTCATCAGGCTCTGCGCCGTGATTGCGGGATGGCGAAACAAATTGCACAGCACCAGGTGGCCGACGCGAATCTTCTTCGTCGCTTCCATTACAACCGCGGCCATCACGACGTGGTCGAAGGCCTTCGATTTCACATCGAGTTGCCGATCCGGACCTTCGTTCACGAGATGGTCGGGGAAAACGATCAAGTCGTAGCCCAACGCCTCCGCAGTTTGAGCGTGGGCTCGATACTGGGCGGGTTCCAAATTGCCAAGCTGTATTCCGAATTCCATGTGTACCTCGCGAAAAACGGGATTTGAGCCGGCTACGTTAGCAAACAGGCCAGCGTTATGAACATCCGATTTGTATGATCTGTTTTTGGGGCGGAAGGACTTGGCTCCGAACTTTCCGGGAAGTCAGGTCCAATGTAGCTTGCAGGCTGTATCAAAGAAAATCCCATCGGTTCTGGAGAGCCGCCTGTTCCGTAAAATTCAGATGCTAGACGATGCGACAACAGATCGGGACTTGCGAGTGCCGCCCAGCAATCACTTCGAAAAGCTGCGCGGCAGGCTGGAAGGCCTCCATGCGATCCGCGTCAACCAACAATGGCGGCTCGTCTTTCGATGGGATGGCGGCCGTGGCGAAGCCCAGGGCGTCTACCTGGACGATCACAGTTACAGATGAAGCGAGGCGAGCCATGTTGCTGACAAAGCGCAAGCCGATTTCGGTCGGCGAGATTCTTTCCGAGGAGTTCATGCAGCCGATGGGTCTGACGCAGGGAGCGTTGGCCAAAGCGATGGGCGTACAGCGCAAGCACGTCAACGAGCTGTGCAACGACCGCCGCAACGTGACCGCGCCGACGGCGCTAATCCTGGCGCGTGTGTTCGGCAACAGCCCTGACTTCTGGCTCAACGTTCAGCGGCGGATCGATCTGTGGGAAGCTATGCACTCGCCCCGCGAACGCAAGCGGATTCAACGGGCCCAGCCACTGACAGCCGCCGCATGACCTCCGGAGCGGGCCCCAGCGTAAGCGGGCCGCTACGTTACAAACCCGCGACCTCCAGGAACATCCTGATTTCGCTGCGCTAATTTCTTGCGTGAGGACTCGCCCACTTCCTGATTAAAATGGCGGCAAATTCCTTCCTGAACGCCGATTTCACGCGTTTTCACTGCTGGTAATTAGAATAGTGCAATGGTGTGCATTTTTAAGTCCGTTCATTCTTACGCGGAAAATTGCCGCATCAACAGGCAAGCCGTCCGGTGCCGTACGGCGCCGATGCTCACGAAATCATCAAAGTATGCATTAGAGATCATTGAACGGTTCATTAAAGAATGATTATCTTTAGTACAGAGGGATGATGAGGATGCGGTTTCGCCGTGCATGTGCCTGCCGTTTGCAACGTTGCCCGCGCGAATTGCCGACCAAGGAGACTTATGACTCCAACTATCGCGCAAGTTTCTACTCGGAATAAATTACAGCCCAAACGACCCTCGATGCTCGATGCATTGGGCGAGCTCCGCGTCCCACTCGAAGCCAGCATCTACTGGCTCGGCGCGCTCGCGCATCCGTGGCCGCACGTACGTCCGCAGAACGCCAAAGTCGTCATGCTCATTCCCGGCTTCATGGCCGGTGACTTGACGCTCGCGCCGCTGGCGAACTTCTGCCGATGGCTCGGCCATCGCGCGATCTACGCCGGAATTCTGTCGAACTCCGAATGTCCTCGCGAGACGATGCGCAAACTGAACGCGCGGCTCGCTCTCGCTTACGAAAAATTCGAGCAGCCGATTGTAGTGGTCGGCCAGAGCCTCGGCGGCGTCTACGCTCGCGAGATTGCGCGCGAGCAGCCTGAGATGGTCGAGCGCGTGATCACGCTTGGCTCGCCCATCAGACAGCCCCGTCGCCACGCCAACCTGGCCGTGCAAGCCGTTGCCCGCTCGGTCGCCGCACTTCGCGGCAGGGCCGACGGATGTCTCAGCGAGGCATGCCAGTGCGGACTTCTGTTGAGCGACGAATCGCCCGCCGACGTTCCGACCACCCACGTGTACTCGCGCACCGACGGCGTCGTGCATTGGGAGAGCTGCATCGATTTGAGCGGCGCGCCAACAGTGGAAAATGTCGAGGTGATGGGCAGCCACGTCGGGATGGGTCTGAACGCCGACGTGTACCGCGTGATCGCGGACCGGCTCGCGATGCCGCGTCGCTCGCGGCTCCACGAGGTCGCTTCGCACGCCGCCGCCGCCGCGCTGAGCTAACCACACCAGAAGAATCGAATGCGGGGCTCCTCGCCCCGCGCCCTCGGCAGGGGTGACCCCTGCACCCAGTATTAAGACAAGATGCGGCCTTACGGCCTGTTAGAACTATTTTCGGGAAAGGCTGTCGAGGTTGTACTCGCGCCGTTGAGCACGCGTCCGCTTCGCGTCCTCGCGCCCAAAACTTCCTGACAGGGCGTCAGCCCGCATCTTATCTTTCCGGGTACCGGGTGCAGGGGTCACCCCTGCCGCGGGTGCGGGGCGCGCAGCCCCGCTATTCTTCCCGCTCCGCGCTTATTTCATGTTCTCGTTCGCGAAATCCCAATTGACCAGGTTCCACCACGCCTCGACGTACTTGGGGCGCGCGTTCCGATAGTCGATGTAGTACGCATGCTCCCACACGTCGCAGGTGAGAATCGGAGTCTGACCTTCGCGGATAGGGCATCCCGCATCGTGGGTCGCGACCACCTGGACTGAGCCGTCCTTGGCGCGCACCAGCCATGCCCATCCGCTGCCGAAGTGGCCGGCCGCCGCTTCGCTGAACTTTTTCTTGAACGCCGCGAAGTCGCCGAAGGTCTTCTTGATTGCATCTGCTACCGCTCCCTTGGGTTCGCCGCCGCCCTTGGGACTCATCGACTTCCAGTAAAACGAATGATTCCAGTGCTGTCCCGAGTTGTTGAGCAGCGGCCCCGGTTCAGCAGCTTTAACGATCTCTTCGAGCGATGCGTTCGCGAACTTGGTGCCCTCGATCAGCTCGTTGAGCTTGGTTACGTAGGCATTGTGATGCTTGCCGTGATGGTACTCGAGCGTCTCCGACGAAATGTGAGGCTTGAGCGCATCCATGCTGTACGGGAGTTCGGGAAGTTTGAAAGCCATGATGAAAACCATCCTTTCGGGCTGGAATCGAGGTTCGCGGCCCCTATGAATTTTGGAAAGCAGCTCCCGAAATTGGGTCTGATAATCTGAAGTTACGCCTGAGTCGGACTTGAGTCGAATTCTTTTCGACGAGAAAGGCCAGACATCTTTCTATTGCAAAAACATTCATGCTGTGAAACAGAGATTTCGATTTAAACAGCATTAGTGGTGGGCGAACTCGAGGAAGGAGGACTCTAATGGAAGATCTGGTCTTCATGCTACTCAGATTTCTGCACTTCCTTTTCGGCATCACGTGGATCGGCCTGCTCTATTATTTCAATTTCGTGCAGACGCCGTTCTTTGGCGAGACCGAGCCGGCGGTTCGCAGCGGTGCGATTCAGAAACTGGTTCCGCGCGCGCTCTGGTGGTTTCGATGGGGCGCAATGGGCACCGTGATTTTCGGCCTGCTCTACCTGCTGATGTGGTGGGGAATGCGCCTGCAATTCGCGATGACGCCGTGGACTGTCGCGATTTTCACCGGCGGCCTGATGGGCCTGGTCATGTGGGCCAACGTGTGGTTCGTCATCTGGCCCAATCAGAAAGTGGTCATCGCCAACGCGGTTGCGATGGCCAGCGGAGCGCCCGCCAATCCCGCCGCCGCGCCTGCAGGACGCCGTGCCGCATTGGCGTCGCGCACCAACACGCTCTTTTCGATTCCGATGCTGTTCTTCATGGGCGCCGCGAGTCACTATAACCTGTTCAACGAAGCGACTCCCAGCGGCATTACGGGTTGGCTGGTGGTTACGCTGATCGTGATTGTTCTGGTCGAGGCGAATGCGCTAATCGGCACTCAAGGCGCCACCAAGAAGCCGCTCGATTCGATTGCGGGAACGATCCACTCAGGCCTCGCACTCTGGATAGTGCTGGTCGTGATCATCAAAGTGACGCTAGGCTGACCGAAGTCGCCCAACCTCTTTCTGCAAGAACGACGGAGTCGCCGACCCGCATCGGCGGCTTCGCATTTTCTCAGTTCTTCTGCGCAGCTTCGGCCAGGAACGCCGTTAGATCGTCGATTCGATTCGCAAGCTGTGGCAGCGCGCGCATCGCGTGGGTGGTACGCTTGGGCGTGTAGCCGGGTGGATATTTCAGAAACATCACGCGATCATAAACCAGCTCGCGTGACGAACCCGCAATCGGCGGTCCCTGGCTGCCGGGCAGGTTGGGATTGGCATTGTGGCAAACGACACAATTCGTCATGTACACGATTCGTCCCTGCTCGACCGGTGTCATCGTTTTCGACGGACCGCACGCCGCGATTGCGATCGCGATCATCGAAGCGACTACCCGCATCCACGATTGCCGCCGCGCCCGCGCCGCGGTTTTCGACCTTATGAAGTGGCCGAGGACGGTTTGCACATCAAGCTAGAGTTCGCGGCGGCCGCTTAGCGCACTGGTGAGCGTGGCGGAGTCGCTGTATTCGAGGTCGCCACCGGCCGGCAGTCCGCGCGCGAGCCGCGTCGTCTTGACGCCGAGCGGTTTCAAGGCGCGCGCGATGTACAGCGCGGTCGCCTCGCCTTCGACGGTGGCGTTGGTCGCGATTATCACCTCGCGCACCACCGCGGGCGGACTCACGCGCGCAATCAGTTCTTTCATCTTGATATCGTCGGGGCCGATGCCGTCCAGCGGCGCGAGTGCGCCGTTGAGTACGTGATACACGCCGCCGAAACTCCGCGCCCGCTCGATTGCCATCAGGTCGGCGGGACCTTCCACGACGCAAATCACCTCGTGCTCACGCGCTTCGTCATCGCAAATCTGACAGCGCGGATGGTCCGACAGGCCGAAGCATCCCGAGCACAACCCGACGCGTTCTTTCATTTCGAGGAGCGCTTCGGCCAGCGCGATCACCTGGTCGCGCGGCCGATTGAGCAGGTTGAAGGCCAGACGCGACGCGGTCTTCTCGCCGATTCCCGGCAGCCGCGACAGTTCCTTGACGAGCCGCGTCATCGCAGGCGGCAGCCCGTCCTGACGCTTCAGGTTTTCCGCCATCAAGCGCGCTCCGTCAGTCGTTGCCGAAGCCGTCATTGCCGAAGCCGGGGACCTGGAGCCCGCTGAGCGGGCCAAGCTTGCCCATCTCGTCGGCGAGCATCTTCTGCGCGCGCGCCATCCCGTCGTTAACGGCGACTAGTATCAGGTCTTCGAGCATTGATTTGTCGTTGGCCGCGACGATGGCCGCGTCGATTTCGATTTTGCGCAGGCGCAGCGAGCCGTCCACTACCACGCGCACCATCCCGCCGCCGGATTGCGCCTCGACGGTTTTCGACGACGCCGTTTCCTGCATCTCTTTCATGCGGGCCTGCAGCTCTTGCGCCTGCCGCATCAATGCCGACAAATCTATTTCTGCCACTCTGATTGCTCCTTGCCGCGGGTTTCCCTGCGGCAACGTATTACTTTGATTCCTTCGCCGAAGCTCGCATGGGATTCGGCATTCTCAACTCGACCAGCCGCGCGTCCAACGTATCGAACACTCTTCGCACTGCGGGATCCGCAAGCACGGCCTGCCGTTCCTCGGGTGTCGCCGCTCGGCGCGCGGCGTCGATCGCCGACGCGGCCGGCGCAATCTCTCTGATCGATTCGATCGGTTTCGACGGCGCCAATTCCTTGCGCCCGTTCTCCGCGGCGACTGGATTGCTTGTCGCCGCCGCTGAGGAAGGCAACTCGCGCGTGACGGTTTCGGCAAGCGGCACCGTATTGCGGTCGGCCGCGGGCCTCGGCACGCCATTGGCCGACAGCTCGACTCGAATCGCGCGGCCAAGATGCTCGCTCACGAGCTCCGCAATCACCGCCTTGTTGTCGTTCAGATAGCGGATGTAAATATCATTGCGCGCCGTCACGGTCAGGAGGTCGCCGTCGAGCGCCAGGCCGGCGCCCTGCTCCATGAAACCGGCCAGCGCCGCGCGCCGGCTGCGGATAAAATCGCGCAGCTCGGGAAGTTCGCGCGGGCTGTCGTCCTGAGACTCATTTCGCAGCGGCGCATCGGCTTTGACTTCGCCCTCGACGCGCAGCCGGCGCGCAC
>JBAWCX010000089.1:0-6212 GCA_049590495.1 Binatus sp. (SeqCode) | reverse complement strand
CTATAGCAGTCACAATGTTCGGTCAGCGCTGGTTATGCTTTGGCTTGACGATCATCCTGGGCCTGTTGGCTGGCTTCATCACGGCGGTAGTGGCGGCGTTGGTTTTCGCGGAGGCCGTCGCGCTGCTGAAGATGGATCGATCTGCGGAGGTTGCGGCGACTGTATTCGGATGCTTTGCGATCGGGCTGGGCGCGGTCACCACGCCCCTGGGGATGCCGGCCAGTACCTTGGTTCTGGCTGCGCTGCATGCCGACTTCTGGTACCTCGCGCGACTCCTCGGTCCGTACGTGATCGCGGGAATTGTGTTGGTCGCGATACCCACGCTCTTCATCCGAGAAGGAAAGGGCCGGTCTGCGCTGCATCTCCTCGCGGAGAGCGATTCGTGGGCGCCCGTGCTGATTCGGGCGGGCAAGGTTTATATTTTCATCGTCGGGCTGGTCGGACTCTCGGCCGGCCTCAGGCCCGTGGTGGACGCCTACGTCTGTCACCTTCCGGGCGAGTTGCTATTCTGGATCAACACGATCTCGGCGGTGGTGGACAATGCGACGCTTGCCGCGGTGGAGATCGGGCCTGCGCTGGGCCGCAATCAGCAGCGCTTTGCGATGCTTGGCTTGCTGATCAGTGGAGGAATGCTGATTCCCGGCAACATACCGAACATCGTCGCGGCCAGCCGGTTGGGAATTACGAGTCGCGAATGGGCCGCGCATGGTCTCCGCACCGGGATGCTGCTTCTCATCGTGTGTTTCGGAGTTTTGGGTCTCATGGCCGCTTTCTAGGGCGATCGGATCTTTTCACCCAAAGATGAATCCGTTCAGATTTCTTGACGCGAGCATTGATTGGCGTTACAAAAATAATGAATGGATTCATCGATAGAGACGCGGCCGGTTGGTCTTCGCGACCGACAGAAGCAGCAGCGCGAGCGGCGTATCGTCAAGGCGGCCGAGAAATTGTTCGCTAGGAAGGGTTATGCCGAGGTCGCGATGGAAGACGTTGCAGCCAGCGCGGGCCTCGCAGTCGGGACAATCTATAACTATTTCCAGTCCAAGTCCGCCCTGCTGCTCGCGATCGTTAAGGGTGAGACGGAATCGCTGCTTGCTCGCGGGAAGAAGATCCTCGACGACCCTCCGCGTGATCCGGTGGCGGCCGCGTGCGCGTTCACCGAGATTTTTCTCGATGACTTTACGCGTGACGACCGGCGACTGTGGCGCGAATTGCTCGGCGCTGCGATCGCGGAGCCAACCACCGTGGGACGGCGACTGTTCGATGGGGACGCGCAACTCGTATCGCAGCTGGCGTCGCTGCTCGAGCAATACCGGAGTAACGGCGTTCTCGCATCTGAAATAGAACCGCTCCCGGCTGCGACGGTTCTCTACGGCGTCTGCTTTACATGGATGACCGCGTACCTGATGAGCGACGCGATCGGCGCAGACATGGTGCGCAACGAGATTCGTCGCGGCACTGCAATCGCGATGCGCGGGTTGTTTCCCCGCGCCGCGCCAATCTCAAAGGAGTAGCCATGGCTGCGGACGATTTTATTCCGAATCAGTGGTATCCGATCTTCGACAGCTCGAAATTGAAACAGCGCAAACCCGTCGGCATCATGCGCCTGGGCGAGCGACTGGTGTTGTGGCGCGATGGCAGCGGCACTGCGGTATGCATGGCGGACCGATGTCCTCATCGCGCAGCGCAGCTAAGCCTCGGATGGGTCCGAGACGATTGCCTGGTATGTCCATTTCACGGACTGCGTTTCGATTCCTTTGGCCGATGCGTGCTGATTCCCGCCAACGGCGAGAGCCAGCCGGTACCGCGCGGCTTCGATCTGACTCTGCACCAGGTTCGCGAGGCGCATGGTCTCATCTGGTACTGGTACGGTGAATCCGCGCCCGCTGCGGAAATCCCGTGGTTCCCGGAAGCGCCGGAGCCGGGTCCGCGAACCAGCTTCGTGCAGCGCGACTATCCCGTCTCATACCTGCGCGTGATGGAGAACCTCGGCGACATGCATCACGTGCCGTTCGTTCATCGAGCCACCATCCCCGGAGCAGGAACTCGCGTCGAGATGCAGGAAGCGCGGCTCGACGGCGCCGTCATTCGGATGAAGGTCTCGCTGCATCACGAACGACCCGGCTGGATGCGGCCGACTTACAACTTCACTTACGCGATTCGTTTACCAACCCTCGCGACGATCGAAGTGGCCCGAGGGATACAGTTTGTCGCCAGCGCAACCCCGATCGATCGCGACCATACGTGGCTGTGGGCGCGATACGGACAGGACTATATTCCAGGATGGCTGGGCGGCAGAGTCATCGCGCGGCTGGCTGCGAAGTTCGACATGGAGTTGGTGTTCACCAGTCAGGACATACGGATGCTCGCAAGCCAGCAGCGCAACAATCCCGGCGACCTCTCGTCGTATCACCTTTTCGAGGCGGATCGCGCGATTGCGTTTTATTTTGGTCTGCGCAAACGGGCAATCGACAACGCGCAATCACAGGTCGATTCGCTGAAACCCCGCGCCGCCGCTCGATGACGCCATTAGAAGAGCACAGCGCTGTGCCGGCGAAATGATAACCGCGCGGCCAGATTTCATTTGCGCGTCCTACGTGGACCGCCGAACCTCGCGATGCTAATGAGTATGCGACGCGCTCCACACGCGTGATCAATGCATTCAATAAGAAACTCGAAAACCCGAAAGCCGCCTTTCGCTCACCACAATCTGGTTCGAATACCGAACGCTTCATCGTGCGCCTGAAACTGGCGTAACGGAATGGCTATGGTCGGTCAAGGACTTGTTCGAAGCGCCAATCGACGATGAACATCTCACGTGGGTTTCCGTAGACTGAGTGCATTGGCGGGGTTTGTTGGCTTGGCCGTACTCGCATCTCTTTTGGGAGGACCCGATAGCAAGGCGACCCTCCCACAATTGATTTTCGGAGTCCTTCTCTTTGGCGGCGTTCCCGCCCTTTTCGTGTTAATCCTGGGCTGGATCATCTCGGGCTTCGGAATCTCAAAATAGATCACTACCCCGAGCTTGCTCAGTGTGGTCGGTTGCTCTATTTCGACGACAAACCAGCGCGCTCTTTGAAACCGGCGAGTATCGCATCGGCGAGTGCTCCGTAGTCACCGTCGTAGTGATGAGCGCCGTTCCTGCGGAACGTTTCGGCGCCTCGATCCGCGAGCGCTGGACAGGCCGTATCGGTTTCGTCCTGCCCATAGAAGCACTGGATCATCTGCGGCGGAATTTTGGCTGTCTGTGGTAACACGGGAAGTGCGTCGGGCCCGGGCGGTTCGCCCAGCCATCCGCGAACCGAGATTTCGAAATCCGCGGATTTCGAGAGTCCCAGCAGAGAGATCAGAACCACGTGGTCACGCAAGCTCGGCGGCAGAAGGTTGTAGGCGAACGGCATCACGTCGGCGCCGAATGAGTAACCGACCAACGCTACTTTGTCGGCGTGCCATTTCGTCATAAACGTCCGAATCAGCGCCGCGACCACCTCCGCGGTCTGCTGCGGCGTCTTCTTGCCCCAGAAATATCGTAGAGTGTCCAAGCCAACGACCGGCACACCTTGCTGCTGAAGGTCTTCCGCGATGGTCTTGTCGAGGTCGCGCCATCCACCGTCGCCGGAGAGGAGGATCACCATCAGCTTCGAGGGATGGTCAGCCGGCAGCTCAGTGAGCGGCAACGCGGAGATATCGACAGTCGGCGCAGTATTCGTAGGAATTTTCGTGACCGCTGGCCCGGGCTTCGCAAGATACGGCTCGATGTACGATCGCAATGCGTCGCCCGTCGCCATGCTGGGCGGCATCTGGTGGAGATCGATCGGCGCGCCCTTGTGACGCAGCTTGATGATGTATTCGCGATCCCCTCTGCGGGCGTGGTGTGTCAATCCGACTATCCAGAAGCCGGGCAGTTTTTTCGGAGCACCGTAGCTGAATCCGCCTCTGCGCCCCGTCGTGGGCAGGTCGGAACAAATTGGCCGCCTGCTCGCGATTATCTCCGCCGGATCGATCGAAACGGCACCCGCAATTGTGACCGCGGGAGCCTGGATCAGGTTCAATTCAGCGAGTTTCCCGCCTTCGCCGACGCCCGCAACAATCGGCGTCAGGTAGGTCGGAAACCGGCGCTCTCTCTCCAGTTGGCGGGCGAGCAGTTCGGTGTCGTAAACCAGCTCGTGGCATTTCTCGTTGAGCTTATCGAGACGGCTCAAATATTTTCTACTATCGATCTCGGCGACCAACGCTCCGCCTTTCGCTATCGCTCGTGCGGCAGCCTCGTCTGCCTTCGACAATCCCTTGCGGCCGGAAAAGTAGATCACGACCCCGCGAGCCTCACCTGTCGGCTCGGCTAGCTTCACGCTGCCATAGCGTCCCGGCTCGAACGCGTATGCGATCGATGCGCAGAGGAAAAAGGCAGCAGCGATGAAAGCGATCGCACAACGCAGACCTGTCATGTCGCGGAGGAACCTCGCCCGTATCCGCTGGCGAGAGCCGCCACGTCGGCCAGCGTGATGAACGGACCGGCTGCGCCCGACGCCGCGAGATACCGAGGTTCCCAGACCGGGCGGAACTTATTTTTGAAAATGCGCAGACCCTGAAAATTGTAAATGGGCTTGCCATGCTCCCACACCAGGCCGGCCAGACGATGCCATCGCGACGAGAGCGGCGCGCGCGCTATTCCCGCCAATGGCGCCATCCCAAGGCTGAGCCGCTTGAAGCCCCGCGCTTTCAGCTCCAACGCCAACTGCGTGAACAAGCACTCCATCGTGTATGGTGGCGCGCCCGGCACCTGCCGCATAAGTCCTACTGTAGCTTCGGTCTGCAGATCTGTCGTCATGAAAGTGACGAACGCGACCGGCTTACCATGTTGCGATAACAACGCTGCCGATTGAGCCGCGACGAATCGCAGCTCGAAGCCCGCGACCGAGAACCGTCGCTCAGCGGCGTGATTTCTGGCAAGCCACCTATCGGAGATCTCACTGAGCACTTCCCGCTCTTGGCATATCTGTTGAGGAGGCAGTATCTGGAATGTCAGTCCTTCTCGTTCGCCGCGCTTCAACGCCTGGCGCAGCCCATAGCGCTCGGAACCTTCAAGGCTGAATTGATCGAGATAGATGCAGGCCTCCTCGCCGACCTTCACGACCCTGAGCCCCGCGTCGAGGTAAAGCGGCAGGCTGTCGGGACGAACTTGATAGAAGGCGGCGCGTCCGCCGTGTTTGTCGGCCAGTTCGACGAAGCGCCAAACCAGTTCCGGCCACTCCTCGCAACGTCCTACCGGATCGAACAGTGCAACCCAGCTCCTGCCGCGCTTGGCATACATAAGGAACGAGTTCCCCGAGCCGGAAAACAGAAAGCTCTTGTCCCCCATCAACGCCAGCGTCGCGGCAGTGCACTCCTGGCGTCGAATTACAGCCGCCGCGCGCGATAGGTCTTGTTCCGAAGGAGGCTCGACACGGCCGGGCGCCGTCCGCAGCAACTGCCATAGCGAAATGCCGAGCGCCAGAATTGACGCGCCGAGAATCGCTCGCAGCGACCTCGATGCCTGTGCGTCGAACTCGAACTGCCACCAGATTTCCCGCCGATAGGCGACGTCACGAAAGGCGAACAGCAGGATCCCGATCGCGCATGCGATGACGATGGCAATCGCTATGAACCAGCCCAGCCTGAACGGCTGATGCATGAACGCGGCGGGCCGAGTGAACTGGCGTCGGGTCGCGAGCAGAAGACAAACGAGGAAAACGATTGCCGCGGTCTCGCCGAATGCGAGTCCCTTAGTCAGACTGAACGCGACGTTGACTAACGCCACGATCAGCGCCAGCCACCAGGCGCCGTCGAGGCGATGATATAGCCCGCGCGCGACGAACAGCAGAAGAACTCCGGCCAGAGTGGCAAGCAAGTGCGAGATCTCGACAGCCCATAGGGGCAGAACATCTTGCAGCGCCGCCAGTCGCCAATCAAGCGCGGGCGTCGCGCCCGATACAACCAAAATAATGCCCACCGCGAAGGTGACAGCGCTTAGAAAAATTGGCGCGAGCAGTTCGGCTCCCAGCGAAACCCGTTCCCCTGCTTTCGAGCCAAAACGGCCGGTCACGCTCCTCAGTTCCAAGCCCGCCAACGATGCGGCGGCGAGTAGGAGAGGCAGCACGAAGTACACGCCGCGATAGATCAGCAACGCAGCGACCACATCGTTGGAAGCGGCGACGTGTCTCAGCGCGAGGAAG
>JBAWCX010000088.1:0-6236 GCA_049590495.1 Binatus sp. (SeqCode) | reverse complement strand
GCTACACCGAGGGCTTTCGCGCGCCGGACTTCGACGATCTGTATTATCCGGACTTCGGCAATCCCAAGCTGAAGCCGGAGATTTCGAGCGAGTACGACGGCGGATTCACCACCAACTTCGGCGAGCGCGCCTCGTTCACCGCGACCTACTTCTCGCGCCGCGTGAAGAACCTGATCGTCACCGTGCCATGCAAGGTCGGCCCGACGTGTGAGTTCGGCTCGGAAGCGGGCAACGCGGCGCGCGTCGACGTGCAAGGCGTCGAAATCGTCCCGAGCCTCACAATAGCCAAGGGACTGACGCTCAGCGGCAACGTGACCGTGCTCGATGAGACGCACGCCGATGCCCCGCTCAACTTCAGCAAGGCGTTTTTAACCCCGCCGCAGCCACTGCGGGTGGCGAAGCATACGGCGTCGGCGCTGCTGCAATATGTGCGGCGCGGGAGTTTTCTGCCGCACGATAAAATCACAACCAGCGTGAACTACATCTTCATCGGCGATCGCGACGACATCACGGTCGAATCCACCATCGCGAATCACTCCGCCTACAGCCTGGTCAACGCGGTAGTGTCGTACGAGATGGGAATCCCGCTGAGCCACGTGCACAACGAAGAAATTTTCGCGCGCGTGAACAACCTGATAGACCGCAACTATTCGCAAGCCTTCGGCTTCAAAGCCCCAACGATAAACGTCCTGGCAGGAGTAAAGCTGGATTTCGAGTAGCTGAGTCTCGCGTTACTAGCCGATGTTCTGCGCGGCGGCGAAGTAGCGGTCGAAGATTGCGCGGATTCTGTTGCGGCGTTGGGCTAGTTCGGCGAGCATTCTGGCGGCGCCGTCGGTTCCTTCGAAGCCCATGCGGCGGGCTAGCGGGCGCAGGCCTATTACCGAGGTTGGGACTGCCCACGATGGCTGGTCGCTTTCGATGCGGAGACGGTTTTCGAGGCGCGACAGGAATCGGTAGTCGTCTTCGAGCACGGACGCGTCGGCGGGCGTCAGTAGATGGAGACCGTCGAGCGCCTCGAGCAGTCCGATCGTGTTGCGGACGCGCAATTCCGGATGGCGATGGCCGTGCGACAGCGCCATCATCTGGACCAGGAACTCGACGTCCACCAAACCGCCGTGACCCTGCTTGATGTTGAGCCGCGTCTTGTCCTCGGCGCCGATCTCATTTTCCATCCGCCGGCGCATCGCGGCTATTTCGCCGACCTCACTCGCCGTCAGCCCGCGGCCGTAGACGAATTCCTGGCGCGCCGCTTCGACTTCGCGGCCCAGCTCGCGGTCGCCGGTGATCACGCGCGCGCGCACCAGCGCCTGGCGCTCCCAGACCGCCGAACTCTGCCGATGATAGTCGCGAAACCCCGCCAGCGACGTGACCAGCGGGCCCGCGTTGCCCGAGGGGCGCAGGCGCAGGTCGAGCTTGTAGGCGTAACCCTCGCGCGTGCGCGATTCGAGAATCGCGATCAGCTTTTGCGTGATGCGCGACGCGATTTCGCGGCTGCCGGCGGCGACTTCCGCGCGATCGTCATAGACGAAGATCAGATCGAGGTCGGAGTTGTACGACATCTCACTGGCGCCGAGCCGGCCCATCGCAATTGCGCACAGGCGCATCGTGCCGGGAATCGCAAAACGCGCCTCGGTCTGAATCCGCGCCAGCGCCATCGCTTCGTCGAGGACGGTTTCCGCCAAACTGGTGAGCTCGCGCTCGACGTCGAACAGTTCGAGATCGCCGGCCAGGTCGGCGATGGCAATGCGCAGAAATTCCTGATGCCGAAAGGCGCGGAGCGCGTCGAGCTTGCTCTCGAAATCGGGACTCGCCGCGATCAAACCTGCCAACTCGTCGCGGAGTTCGCCGGGACTGCGGCGGGTCGCCGCGAGGTCGGAGCGCACGAGCGTGTCGAGCATGTCGGGATGGCGGATGAAGATGGTCGACAGGTAGGCGCTGGAAGCGAACAGCCGCAGCAGGACGCGCCGCGTGGCAGGATGCTGCTCGAGCAGCGACAGGAACGAGGTCCGCGCGCCGACCGCGGCGATAAACTCGGCCAGGTTCATGAGCGCGAGGTCGGGATCGGGCAGCCGGCTTATCTCGTCGATCAGCATCGGGCCCAGCCGCTCGAGCAACTCGCGCCGGCGCGGACTGGTCGGCGCATGCGAGGGTCCGCGCGCGAGAAGCTCGAGATGGCGCGCGCTTTCGTCGGCGCGCGCGAAGTCAAGCTCGCGCAGGTAGCGCGTCGAGGAATCCGGGTCGAGGGCAGAGTTCCACGCCAGCTCCGCCGACGAAGATACCCAACGGGTCGACTCTTCGTCGCCGCCGGCGAGAGTCTCGCGAAATTGCAGCTCGATCAACGCGCGATGGGATTTGAGCTTCTCGCTGAATTTTTCGAGCGCCGCCGGCCCCTTGCCAAAACCCATCCGCGCAGCCAGCGCGCGCATCCCGTCGTCATCGGCGGGGAGCACGTGGGTCTGCAGGCCCGCGACAACTTGCAGTTTGTGCTCAACGTCGCGCAGGAACAGGTACGCGTCGGAAAGTTCGCGAGCGCGCTTCGACGGCAGGTAGCCGAGCGCGTCGAGCTTCTCGAGCGCCGCGACCGTTTGCTCGATTCGCAGCCGGGGATCGCGTCCGCCGTAGATCAGCGTGAGCGCCTGCACGATGAATTCGAGCTCGCGGATACCGCCGCGGCCGAGCTTGATGTTGCGCTCGATCATCGCGGGCGACTTCAGCTCCGCCTCGATCTGATGCTTCATCGCGCGCAACTGGCGCAGCGTGTCGAAGTCGAGGTAGCTGCGAAACACAAAGTGATTCAGCTCGGCGCGCAGTTGATAGCCGATTTCGAGATCGCCGGCGACCGGCCGCGCACGCAGCAGCGCCGCGCGTTCCCACGGCTCGCCGAGGTTCTCGTAGTAGTTGATGGCGCCGTCAATCGGCGTGACCAGAGGCGCGGAACGGCCGCCGGGGCGCAGGCGCAGATCGATTCGAAAGCATCGCGCCGACAGAATTTCGGTAAACCATTCGCCCAGGCGCGACGCCGCTTCGGAGCTATCCGGCGACCCCGACGACGCGTGAAGATAAACCAAATCGACGTCCGAGCTGAGATTGAGTTCGCGCGCCCCAAGCTTGCCCATCGCGAGGATGCAGAATCGCCCGACCTCGCGCGCGCGATCGCCGAGAAAGCGGGTCGCAAGCTCGAGCGCCGTGCGGATACATTCGTCGGCCAGCTCCGACATCGCAAGCGCGGTCTCGCCGACGCTGAGGCGGTCGATCAGATCGGCAATCGCCACCTGGACCATCATGCGGCGCATGAATCGCCCAAGCACCGCGGCGGCGGCCTGCCTGTCTGGCGCGTCGATCGTGGCGTGCGCCGTGCGCATCGCGGCGACGAGCCCGTCGATAGTCTGCGCGCGCGCGTTGAGAAAAATTTGCGCCCATTCGGGGCCGGCCAGAGACAGCTCGGTCGCGATCAGCTCCGATGAGCCGAGGCAGAAGATGAGGTCGCCGCCGGCGTCGCGATCGCGCAGCACTTCTTTCAGCGCGGCGGCGGAATTTTCGGCAAGCTTGGTCAGGAACGCGAGCGCCAACTGGTCGTCGGGCGCGCGATGCGTGACGGCGGCGAGGGCGCTATCCGCCAGGCGATCGTTGCCCAGCCGGTCCTTCAGCCGTTGGGCCAGGACTGCGAGCTGCGGGGATTGCGCGGCGCTGCGTGGCATCAGCTAAACGATAACAGACGCGGGCATGCGCGCGCCGCATCTATTGCGATGGCCGCGGAGCCACAACCTCACCCCTATCCCCTCTGCCTGCAGGAGAGGGGAACAGAGGAGCGATCAGGCTTTCTGCGCTACGGTCTTTTTCGAGTGATGGGTCTTAGCGGAAGTCTTGTGAGTGTGTGACGTGTGCGAGGAATGCGACTTCTTCGAGCGTTTCGGCGGCGCGAAGTCGGCCTTGATTGGCGCGGGCCGAATCGCCTCCTCATCCGCGATGCCGGGGAAGTACTTGTCCTCGTCGCGATGCACCTGCAACGCGGCCAGGAACTCCGCGTAGTAATTCTTCACCGCGAAGCCGAAATGCGGTCCTTGGTAGTGCTGAACCATTTCGGAGTAGTCGCCGCCGTAGATTTCAGACGCGCGCGCCACTCCGCCGGTGCCGTAGTTGTAGGCGGTGATCGCCAGCGGCCAATCGCCGAGCGTGTCGTAGTTCGCGCGCAGCAGCTTGGCGGCTGCGACTGTCTCGCGGTCCGGAATCAGGCGATCATCATGATAGCGCGTGATTTTCATGTAATGCTTGCCGGTGTCGCGAGTGAACTGCCAGATGCCGACCGCGCCGGCGCTCGAGCGCGATGCGCCGTGAAAGCCCGACTCGACGCTCGCCAGCGTCACCAGCTCCGGCGGGAGCCCGGCGTTGCGGAAAATCCGCTCCATCGTGGGCATGTAGTAGCGGCTGCGCAGCAAGCCCTCGTGGAACTGTTCGCGCAATCCTTCCTGCACGCGCAGGTTCTGCGCGGCGGCGGCGTAGGCGCTTGGCGGCTCGCCCTTGAACATGGCGGCAACTTCACGCTCGTCGTCGTTGGCAGGTTCGCGTCCGGACGCGAGGTGATTCAAAATGTCGCCGTATTTTGTTTTGAGGTACGCGTTCGCCCAGTCGATATCGGTGCGGGTCGGCTGACCGTCACCAGGAAGATGAAACACATGGTAGATGCGCTGGACGTTGTCGCGGTCGACGATGACGAAGTCGTTCTCCGAATACTTGGTGAATATATCGACCCAGAAATCGACGTTGGGCTGGATGGATTTCGGATGCGGGAATGGGAGCGTGGTCTCCGAGGATGCCTTGGGCGGCGCGGCAATGCCGAATGCGATCGCGAGCATGAGTGCCGCGACAGTTTTTGCAGTTCGGTTTACCGACAACTTCGTCCCGCGCAACATCTTCTCCCCATGATGCAACCGGATCTAATGAACTACCCGCCATTGCTCCGATAGTCAACAAATTTTGTGTCGTGGCTTCAAATGGGCCCTGCAATCAGCCATTTGGGTGTTGGACAGAACCGTCCGTCGTGTCGTTCACCGAACCACTTGCGCTTGACAATGTGGGCGCGGAGTTGTAAATGAGAATCATTCTCAATCTCAGGAGCGTCCTCGTGACTCTAAAAATGACCTCGACCATCACCGCGACCGCGATCGCGTCCCTCGCACTGCTCGCAGCATTCGCGGCGCCGACGGCGCGCGCGGCTGATGATTCCTCGCAACTGCGCTTTCACGCCGGCACCGTCGAGCCCGCGAGCCTGACGCTGCCCGCCAACACTCCGGTCAAACTGCAGGTCACCAATGCCGGCGATGCCGCCGTCGAGTTCGAGAGCTTCGAGTTGCATCGCGAGCGCGTCGTGCAACCGGGACAGACCATCACCGTGTTCATTCCCGCGCTGGCGCCGGGCATCTACCCGTTCTTCGACGATTTCAGTCACGGCGCGGTTAAAGGCGAGATTGTTTCGCGCTGATGGCCGAAGCGGTCGCGCGCTCCGCGTGATCGTTTGGTCAGCCTCAGTCGCAATCGTGGCCGCTCAGTTCGTCCGCGTCGATCGTTCGAATCCCTCGGTGCCTGGCGACTTGTCCGCGCCGCCGGTCGTCAAGGATGCGCTCGCGCGCTCCTGTTACGATTGCCATTCGAACCAAACGCGGTGGCCGTGGTACAGCGCGGTGGCGCCGTTTTCATGGTGGATACATTACGACGTCGATGAAGGGCGGCGGCGGCTGAACTTCTCAGCCTGGAACGACTACACGTCCGATCCCGGCACCGAGGATCGAAAACTCGACGAGATCGCGCGCCTGGTCGCAAGTGACGCCATGCCTCCGTGGTACTACCGCGCGATGCATCCCGGGGCGCGCCTGACGCCCGGCGAGCGCGGCGCGATTGCGCGATGGGTCGTCGAGGAAAAATCCTCGCATGCACTGTCGGGCGGCGACGGCTCCGAACGGGACGCGCGATGATCGTGCGTGCGTGCATTTTCGCCGCAGTGCTATTGATGATCGCCGCGAACGCATCGGCACAAGTCGATCCCTTCGAGTTCGAGGTGTACCCGTATCAGACCGAAGGCAAAGGCATGGTCGAGCTGGAATCGCTCAACAGCTTCGTGCCGAACGGTCACAACCATGGCGATGACGGCACTTCGGCCGGGACTATTCCGAGCCAGGATATGTATCGCACGGCGTTCGAACTGACTTACGGTTTTACGGACCACGTCGAGGGGGCAGCGT
>JBAWCX010000087.1:0-2809 GCA_049590495.1 Binatus sp. (SeqCode) | reverse complement strand
AGGTCTTATCGAGGCGTTTGGCCGCCATTGAAAATTGGTCAGGTGTTTGACTGGGAACATCACAACATAGTTGCGCTCGTGCATCCGGGTCGGATTGTCTTGCCACCGAGGTTTGCGAGCCGCGCGGCTCGGGCGTACCAAACGCTCGTTCGGCGCCCTCCCGTATAGATGGGCGATGGAGGGGCGTTTGCGCTTCATCTCCACGCGCCGGCTGGTGAAACTGTTGGCTTCACTGAAGGCGAAGGTGAACCTGATTTTCTTCAACCCGTTCGAGGAATCCGGGTTCGAGAGCAGTGCGCGCGCTGCGGTAGAGGCCTTTCAAGCTATTCTTCATCGGGGTAACTTGACCGCTACCATCCGCGAGAGCAGGGGCCGCGATATCGCCGCGGCATGCGGGCAACTCTACGCAGATCATCGTTCGGGCTCAGCAGGCGGTGAGCTAACCGTTCAGGGCGGATAGCCGGGGAGTAGATGGCGAAAACGACAATCGGAGTGATAGGCGGAAGCGGCTTCTACCAGATGCCGGGCATGGAAGGCACCGAACAGGTCGAAGTCGACACTCCCTTTGGAAAGCCCTCGGACCCGTTCTTCCGCGGGCGCATTGGGGACGCGGAAGTGATCTTTCTTGCCCGCCACGGCATGGGCCATCGCATTCTTCCAGGCGAGATAAATTTTCGCGCCAACGTGTTCGGGATGAAGCGGCTGGGTGCGGAGTACCTGGTTTCGGTGAGCTCGGCGGGGAGTCTCCAGGAAGAGATTCATCCGGGCGAAATGGTAGTACCCGACCAGTTTATCGATCGCACGTTCAAGCGGCCCGGGAGCTTTTTCGGCAACGGAATCGTGGCTCACGTGTCGCTCGCCGATCCGGTTTGTCCACGACTCACCGCCGCGCTGGCGGGCGCGGCACGCGCCGCCGGCGCGAAAGTGCATCAGGGCGGGACCTATCTATGCATAGAGGGACCGCAGTTCTCGTCGCGCGCGGAGTCGCGACTGTACCGGATGTGGAATGCGGACGTGATCAGCATGACCGCGATGCAGGAGGCGCGGCTGGCCCGCGAAGCCGAGCTCTGTTACGCGTTCCTGACGCTGGTCACGGACTACGACTGCTGGCATCAGAGCGTCGCAGCGGTGGATATCGGAGAAGTCCTGCGGGTCATGCGATTGAACGTCGAAACGGCGCAGAAAGCGGTTGCGGGACTGGCGCAGGCTATCGCGGGGAGCGATCGAACCTGCGGATGTGTCAACGCGCTGGGGGGCGCAATCATCACCGACCCCAGCGTGATTCCGCCCAAGCTGGTCGAGGAACTCAGGCCGTTAATCGGCAAATACGTGAAATAGGAATCTGAAGCACAGGAAAGAGGGCAGGATCTCTCGATGAGTATCGTGGTGGTTGGTTCAGTTGCGTATGACACGGTGGAGACGACCACCGGCGGCGCGAATGACGCGCTGGGCGGCTCCGCGGTGAACTTCTCGGTTGATATGTCTTCGTGACCCGCAGACTGAATGACGTTCCTTCACTAGTGTCTATGTTTATTCCCGCGTAGCGCTCACGCGCGCTGATTTCTGACTCCCTTTCGGTCTTCACGATTTACGCCACGACCTCGTACCACGTTATCGTCGAAAGAATACTCACGCCCATCACCAATGGACGCACAGCACCGAGAACGAGACTAGGCCAGCGTTCGCGCGATACAACTTATCCCCCATAAGATTAACGAACGCCTTCTGGCGGGTCGATGTCCGCTTTGTGATTCGCCATTCCAAGCTGCGAAAGAGAATGACGGGTCACTCAAGCGACTAGTCGCAGTCGATAAAGAGATTGAGGCAGCCATATCCGCGATGTCGCAGGCAGTCCTAGAGAAGGAACGCGTCGCTGGCGAGTTGAAATCAGCGCGCGACCGGTACCTGCGCGCTACCCAACAGGTGGCAGAATTCGAAGAAGCGAATGCGCTTTTCAGCACTTTTCCCCTGCCGCTTCAACAGTTCGATCTGCCGAATGTGTCGGCCGCGCCGTCAACCTTTTCGGCGATCAAATCGCTCGCTAGTCGTACAGCCCGCTGGAGACCATGCGCGTAGTGGTCGTGTTGCCGCTCGCGTCGGTGCAGATCTTGTCGCCGTAGCCGCCCCAGGGATAGGCATGAGACGACACTTTGCACTGTGTGCCATCCGCCATTTGCGGTATCGCCGCCGATGAGGAACATCCCGCCGACGTGAGTGCGATCGCCAGAGCCAAAGCTTTAGTGGTTAAGTTCATTAAAACGGCGCCTCGTTTTGTAAGCGTAAATTCATTTGTCCTGGCTGGAAATCATTCGATCGCGGAATTCGCGAAACCACTTCCACGTTTTGGCGTCCGCGTACTTTAGCGCACGGAGACAATCATTGCAGAGCGCAACTACAGGCTCGTTTTCATCAAATTGTAGAAGCTCGCCTAGCCGGCGTGGCTTGCCTGCATTCCCGCAATGGGCGCAAGTAGCGGCGGGGCGGAGGTTCATCGACGTTGAGCACTCACTTCCAGTAGAACTCTTTCGCAAATGGATTATCTTCGAACCATTCAACAAAACCAGCTGCACGATGATATTCAGCGATGGCCAGGAAACTGTATGTGTCATCGTGTGAGGAGTGCTGTATCTGGTAAGTCTGCCTACAGAGGCGCTTTAAAGCCTCAGGAATAGCAGTTGCAGTGATCAAAAACCCATAGCGAGCCCCAAACACTTCCTTGTACATTTTGGCTTGATAAATGTCCTCGATGGTTAAGCTCTTTTCTTTCACTTCAACTGTAATGAGGTCTTTCGAGTACTCTCTGTTGACG
>JBAWCX010000086.1:0-8542 GCA_049590495.1 Binatus sp. (SeqCode) | reverse complement strand
ATCGCGCGGTTGATCGCGCGCGCCGGCTTTGGAAGCGGCCGTCGTCAGAGACCCTTCCTTAGCTGCGGCGCGGGACGAAAGCCGACGGTGCGAGCGGCCGGGATAGTCATCGGCGCGTTCGTGCGTGGATTGAAGCCGGCGCGTGCGCGGCGCCGCCGCACGGAAAAAGTGCCGAAGCCCGGCACCCAGAAGCGCTTGTCCTTGCGAATCGAGCGCGCAATTTGTTCGAATGCGAGGTCGACCGTGATGGCGACAATTTTTTTAGGCTGATCGGTGGACTTCGCGATCGTGTCAATCAATTCCGCTTTGGTCATCGACGGGGACCTCCAGCGATTTTCTATATCCGAACCGCGCGCGGCGCCATAGGTGCGGCCAGTTCGATCAGACGGCGTTCGATCCGATTGTGCGCTATCCACTCGTCGATTGCTGACAGCGCCCGCGCAGCCATCTCGATTTTCTTCTGACGGCCGCGCGCGCGAATCTTCAAATCTGGCATCAAACCGTAGTTCGCGTTCATCGGCTGGAAATCGCGCCGCGCGGGATCGGTGATATACGCGACCAGCGACCCGACCGCGGTCTCGGGCGGCGGCACGACCAATTCGCGATTCATAACCAGGTTCGCGGCGTTTATTCCAGCGAGCAGTCCCGCGGCTGCGGACTCGACGTAGCCTTCGACCCCGACCATCTGGCCGGCCAAAAACAAATCGTCGCGCGTCTTGAGCTGGAACGTGGGAAGCAGCAGTCGCGGCGAGTCGACAAAAGTGTTGCGATGGAGCGAGCCGAGGCGCACGAACTCCGCCTTTTCCAGTCCCGGGATCATTCGCAGCACGCGGCGCTGCTCGGGATACGTCATCTTGGTCTGGAAGCCGACCATATTGTACAGGCGGCCGGCGGCGTCGTCCTGCCGGAGCTGCACGACCGCAAATGGCCGGTGCCCGCTGTGCGGCTCTGAGAGCCCTACCGGACGCATCGGGCCGAACGCGAGCGTCATCGGACCGCGACGCGCCATTTCCTCGATCGGCATGCATCCTTCGAAGTAGACCGGCTTCTCGAACGGATGCAGCTTTTTTTGTTCCGCCGCGACCACGGCGGCGACGAACGCCTGGTACTGAATCTCGGTCATCGGGCAGTTGATATAGTCATCGCCGCCCTTGCCGTAGCGGGAAGCCTTGAACGCCACGTTCATGTCGATCGAATCGGCGGCGACGATTGGCGCGATCGCGTCGTAGAAATACAAATTGCGCGGACCGATCAGGCGGTTGAGAGCCTCGCCAAGATCCGGGCTGGTGAGAGGGCCGGTCGCGAGAATTGTCGGGCCGGCGGGGATCTCGCATGCCTCGGCGCGTGAAATCTCCACCATCGGATGCCGCTCGAGCGCCGCGGTGACGGAGCGCGAGAAATCGTTGCGATCGACAGCGAGGGCGGAACCCGCCGGCACGCGGGCGCGATCGGCGGACGCAATCACGAGCGAGCCGAGCCTGCGCATCTCCTCTTTCAACACGCCGACGGCGGTCTCCATCGAATCGTTGCGGAGCGAATTCGAACACACGAGCTCCGCGAAATCCGCGGTCTGATGAGCTTCGGTCATTTTGACCGGACGCATCTCGACGAGCCGCACCGGGAGACCGCGGCGCGCGAGCTGCCAGGCAGCCTCGCTGCCCGCGAGTCCCGCTCCGACAACGGTTACCTTGCTATTGCTCATCACAGAAGCAGAATCGTGAATCGCGCGCGAAAAAGCGCGCCGAATAAGGACCCTCACCTTCATCCTCTCCCTCACATGGAGAGGGAAAATGCGAGCGAAACGTGATCGTGGCGTTTTTCGGCGGTCGTGTAAACCGGCGCGGATCGGCTATACGAATGTTTCCGGAAATCAGGTGTCGATCTGGCGGATCACCGTTCGACTAATTGATAACGATGCGCGACGGGTCGATCGTCCAAGCGAACCGCCGGCGAGAGAGGAGCCCCGATGATGAAGCTGTACAACGGGAATATGTCGAACTTCGCCACCAAGTGCCGGATCGCGATCTACGAGAAGGGATGTCCGGTTGAAATCGCTCCGATTCCCGGCGGCGACTTCAAATCACCGGAGTATTTGAAGATCTATCCGATGGGCAAAACCCCGTCGCTGGACGCCGACGGAATGATCATCGGCGAGTCGGAAGTCATCAACGAGTACCTCGAGGAAAAGTTCCCTACTCCGGCTCTGCTTCCCAAGAGCCCTGAAGCCCGCGCGCGGGTAAGAACGCTGACCCGGTTCCACGATTTGTATCTGGACCCCCCGCTGCGCGCGCTGTTCTCCCAGATAGACCCCAAGACCCGCGATGCGAAGATTGTCGCCGAGAAGCTTGCCGAATCGACAACTCGATTCGATCAGTTGGAGAAGATGCTCTCCGACGGTGGATTCGCATACGGTGCGGATTTCACTTTTGCCGATTGCGCTTTGGCGCCAACGATGGTCTTCGCGACTAACATGCTCGCGTTCTTCGGCGCCAAATCTGTGCTCGAAGGCCGTCCGAAGCTGGCGCGATGGTGGAACCAGGTTCAGACCCGGCCCTCCGTGAAGAAGGCCCTCGGAGAGATGACCGAGGCGATTGCCGAATTTCGGCGCCAGCAAAGCGGATGACGATCATTGATAACTATGTGACTGCGGGTCGATCGTCCAAGCAACGCGCGCAATCCGAGCTAATAAGTGAAAACCCTAATCACGCAACAAGGAGAGATGCGATGGAATACCTGCTTTTGATCTACAACAGCGAGGCAGACGGAAAGAAGCGGAGCGCCGCTGAACATGGCCAGATTTTCCAGGAGTACATGGCCTTCACGCAGGACCTCGACAAGAGCGGAAAGAACAAGGGCAGCAACGCGCTCGACGGAACGTCGACGGCCACCACCGTTCGCGTGCGCAACGGCAAGACCGTGGTGACGGACGGGCCGTTCGCGGAGACCAAGGAGCAGCTCGGCGGATACTACCTGGTCGAGGCGAAAGATCTCGACGAGGCTATCTCGATTGCCGCGCGGATTCCCGGGTCGAAATACGGCTCGATCGAAGTGCGGCCGATCATGAAGTTCGACATGTAGGCGCGCGGCAAGGGGCGATCGCGATGAAGTACATGATAATGGGCGCTGAGCCGCGTGGAGAGTCTGACAGTATCGACGCGGAGGAATTGAACCGGCGCGTTCGGCATCATCAGCAGAAACTCGACGACCTCGTCCGCACGCGCGTGCGCGGTGGAAAGCCCGGGCTAATTTTCGTTGCGGTTGGGCTTGGCCGTGAGGCCGAGACTGTCACCGTGAAGAATCGCGGCGGCAAGCATTTGCGGATCGACGGGCCGTTCCCCGAAACCAAGGAGCTGGTCGGCGGCTTCGACATAATCGACTTCGACTCCGAGGAAGAAGCGATCGCGTTCGCGAAATATGAAAATGCTCATCAGAGTCACGTCGCCGAGCTGCGGCCGATTCGCGAATTCTGGTGGATTTCGCAGACGTTCGGACAAGCCGCGTCGAAAATGTTCATGCTCACTTCAGTCGCCGACCAGAGCCTGTTCCTTAAACTGCCGGAGAGCGAGCAAAAGGAAATCGTACGTCAGCACCAAAGTGTCGGCTCCGATTACGTCATGAGTCGCGCCATGCTCAATCAGGAACCCGGACTTTGGGTCGGCGCGCGGTTGCGGCTTCCAGAGCAGGCGAAAACGATCCGATGGAAGAACGGCGACCGGCTCGTGACCGACGGTCCGTTCGCGGAGACCAAGGAAGTCGCCGGCGGCTTCAACCTGGTCGCGTGCGCGTCGATGGATGAGGCGATCGCGTGGGCGAACAAGCTCGCGGCGCGCGACGGCGACGCGATCGAAGTCAGGCCGGTCGAAGGATGCTGGTGGGTCTATCACGAATGAGTTTGCGGTAGCGGCATGGGCGGCGGGCGGCTAGCCTGCCATCGGACGGGCTTGCCGATGGACAACACCGCTGCCGGTATCGAGCGCTTCTACCGCGAGGAGTTCGGGCGAATAATCGCCACGCTGATTCGCGTGCTTGGCGACTTTGATTTGGCGGAAGACGCGGCGCAGGAGGCGTTCGCGAGCGCCGTCGAGCAATGGCCTCGCGACGGACTGCCGGACAATCCGCGCGCGTGGATTATCGGCGTTGCGCGCCACAAGGCGATCGATCGAATCCGAAAACAGGGCCGCTTCAACGAGCGTCGCGACGAGTTGATTCGAATGTCCGAGAGCGGCGGCGATGGCCCGGAGATAGATGCGGGTGGCGCGCTGCCTGACGAGCGGATCCGGCTGATCTTCACGTGTTGTCATCCAGCGTTGGCCGACGACGCCCGCGTCGCGCTGTCGCTGCGCACGATGTGCGGGCTCACGACCGAGGAAATCGCGCGCGCGTTCCTGACGGCGCCGTCGACGATGGCGCAGCGGCTGGTCCGCGCCAAGCGCAAGATTCGCGCGGCGAAGATTCCTTACGAGGTGCCGTCGGCGGAAGTGCTGGCCGAGCGCCTGGACGCCGTGATGGCGGTAATCTACCTGGTCTTCAACGAAGGTTATGCGGCGAGTTCCGGCGAACGACTGTTGCGGACCGATCTATGCGCGGAGGCGATTCGGCTCGGCCGTATCCTGGTCGCGCTGATGCCGGCCGAGGCGGAGCCGCGCGGATTGCTCGCGATGATGCTGCTGCACGACGCGCGGCGCGATGCGCGAATCGACGAGCGCGGCGAACTCGTGTTGCTCGATGACCAGGACCGGATGCGCTGGGACCACGCGCAGATCGCCGAAGGACTGGCTTATTCGCAAGCCGCGATGGCGGCCAATGCGCACGGGCCGTATGCGATTCAGTCCGCGATTGCGGCGGCTCACTCACGCGCCGAGCGCGCGGACGCGACTGACTGGCGCGCGATCGCGGATCTTTACGCACGACTCATCGCGATACGTCCATCGCCGGTGGTCGAGTTGAATCGGGCGGTCGCGGTCGCGATGGCTGACGGACCGGCGGCTGGACTTGAGTTGATCGAGGCGATCGAAAGCAGCGGCGAGCTGCGCGATTACTACCTGCTGTGGTCTGCGCGAGCGGATCTGCTGCGGCGGCTGGAGCGATGGAGCGAGGCGGCCGACTCGTATCGCGCGGCGCTGGCGCGAGTGGGAAGCGCCCCCGAGCGACGGTTTATACGGCGCCGGCTCGAAGAGGTATCGGCAAAGATGAGGGCCTCGTAGCGTAGTGGCGGCGTTCACCACAGAAGCAGAATCCTGAATCGCGCGCAAAATCGCGTTGCTGTATAAGGACCCTCGCCTTCATCCTCTCCCTTACAGGGAGAGGGGAAACAAAACCGGGTCAGGCTGCGCGAGGAGCGGGGGCCTTGTAGCCGCATTCCTTGTTGGCGCATTGCCAGGTGACGCCGGTGCGCTTCAAGTCCTTCTCGACCATGTAGTTCGCGCCGCACGACGGGCATGGATGCGGGACGACCTTGTTCCAGGCCGCGAATTTACATTTCGGATAGCGGCCGCATCCGTAGAAAATCTTGCCGCGGCGGCTGCGACGCTCGAAGATTTCGCCTTCCTTGCATTCCGGGCATGCGACTCCCGTCTTCACCGGTTCGGATTGCAGGCGCTTGATGCCGTCGCAGTCGGGATACCCCGAGCATCCCAGGAATTCGCCGAAACGCGAGCGGCGCTTGACCATCGGCTTGCCGCACTTCTCGCAGACCTCGTCGGTGGGCACGGGCACCGACGGCTTGAGCGTGATATTGCCCTGCTCGTCGCGCGCGATCTCGCCGGTGTTGGTGCATTTGGGGTAGTTCGAGCAGGCGAGGAACTCGCCGTTGCGCCCCCACTTGATCACCATGTCGCCGCCGTCGAGCTCGCATTTGAGGCCGGTGGGCAGGCCTTTGTGCTTGACCTCGGGCATTTTCTTCTTCGCGTCGGCAAGGTCTTTCGCGAACGGCCCATAGAAGCGCTTCATCGTCTTCACCCAGTTCTCGGTACCCTCTTCAACTTTGTCGAGGTCCTCTTCGAACTGCGCGGTGAAGCTGGATTCCAGGATGTCGGGGAACGCCTTGACCAGCATGTCGTTGACGACCCGCCCCAGCGACGTGGGACGCATCCGCTTGCTCTCGTCTTCTTCGACGTACTCGACCCGCAGGATGCTGGTCATGATTGCGGCGTAGGTCGACGGGCGGCCGATTCCCTGCTCTTCGAGCACCTTGATGAGCGTGGCCTGCGTGTAGCGCGGCGGCGGCTGCGTGAAATGCTGCTCGGGGTCCAGGCCCAGGAGAGTCAGCGCCTCGCCGTCGTTGAGCATCGGCAGCGTGCCCTCTTCATCCTCGGGCGCTTCGTCCTGGCCTTCGATATACACGCGCATGAAGCCGTCGAACTTCATCACCTGGCCGGTAGCGCGGAAAATTGCGTCGGCCGATTCTATGTCCACGGTCGTGCGGTCGTACACCGCCTGCGTCATCTGGCTGGAGACGAAGCGATTGTAAATCAGCGTGTAGAGCGCGAGCGCATCCTTGTCGAGGTGGCGGGCCATCGATTCGGGGTCGCGCTCGACGGCGGTCGGGCGTATCGCCTCGTGCGCGCCCTGCGACTGCTTGCCTGATTTGTAAAAGTTCGGCTGTTCGGGGATGTACTCCTTGCCGTAGCGCGTGACGATATGGTTGCGGACGGACTCGAGCGCCTGGTCCGAGACGCGCGGCGAATCGGTACGCATATAAGTGATGAGGCCGACGGCGCCTTGATCGCCAAGCTCGACGCCCTCGTACAGCTTCTGCGCAATCTGCATCGTGCGTCGCGGCTGGAAGTACAGCTTGCGCGACGCCTCCTGCTGAAGGCGCGACGTGATAAACGGGGGCGTCGGACTGCGGCGGACTTCCTTGCGCTCGATGCTTTTTACTGTGAACGGAGCCGCCTCGACGGCCGCGATAATCTCACGCGCCTGCGCCTCGGGCAGTTTGTAGGCTTTGTTGTCGATGCGGTCGTCTTTGTAGCTGTAGAGCCGCGCCTTGAACGGCGGAGGATTCGCGCCTGACAGGCGCGCGTCTAGAGTCCAGTACTCTTCTGCGCGGAATGCCTCGCGCTCGCGTTCGCGATCGACGATTATCCTGAGCGCGACCGACTGCACGCGCCCGGCGCTGATACCGCGCTTGACCTTGTCCCACAGCAACGGGCTGAGCTTGTAGCCGACCAGCCGGTCGAGCACCCGGCGCGCCTGGTAGGCGTCGAACAGGTTGTGATCGAGCTTTGAAGGATTGTCGACGGCCTCCTTGACGGCAGCCGCCGTGATTTCATGCAGCAGCACGCGGCTGACTTTGGACTTGGTCTTGCCGAGATGATCGGCGATATGCCACGCGATTGCCTCGCCTTCGCGGTCGGGGTCGCTGGCGAGGTAGATGTTGTCCTTACCCTTGGCGGCGCTCTTGATCTCGCCGATTATCTTCTCTTTGCCCTTGATTACCACGAAATCCGGGGCGAAATTGTGCTCGATATCGACGCCCAGCTTGCTCTTGGGCAGGTCCACGACGTGGCCGACCGACGGCATGACCTGGTAGTCGCTACCCAGGTAACGCTTGATTGTTTTCGCCTTTGCGGGCGATTCGACGATTACGAGATTTTTTGCCACCGATTTAGGCGCCTCCAGCCTCCCGTACACAGCCGCGCAGGTTTCGCGCCAGTGCAAATCGCCCGACGCTTCAGGGCTACACCCTGCCAGACTTATGCAAGCGAGAAAAGCTTGCCCGGATGCTGGGTGACGCGGCCTTCGAGTTCTAGTTCCAGCAGTAACCTAAGCACGGTTTGGGCATTTAGCCCGGACGACTCGATGATCGAGTCAACGTGGAGTCTTCCAGAATCTTTTAAATTATTTAAGATAGTCATAGCACTATCAACAACTGTTCCGATGGTCTTGGCGCTTTCTGCCGATTCGGCCGACTGGGCGGCCTCAGCTCTCTTACCAGTAGATGTTGCCCTCACCATACCCGGTGCTGCAACCGGTGCCGAGGGAGCCTCTAGCTGTCTCGATGCGACCCGCGGCCCGGCCATCTGAGGCGCGAGCTCCTCGATCACGTCCTCGACGCATTCGACCAGCTTGGCGCCCTCCTTCAGCAGGCGATTGCTGCCGCGAGTCTTGCCGCTGAGCGGGCTGCCGGGGACGGCGAACACCTGGCGATCCTGCTCGAGCGCCATCCGCGCCGTGATCAGCGAGCCGCTCTTCTCCGCCGCTTCGACGATCACGACGCCCAGGCAGAGTCCCGACAGGATGCGGTTGCGAGTCGGGAAATTTTCCGCCAGCGGCTGCGTTCCAATCGGCAGCTCGCTGATGAGCGCGCCGCCGCCCTCGATAATCGCGTCGGCTAACTTGCGATGCTCTGCGGGATAGATGACGTCGACGCCGCATCCGAGAACGGCAAGCGTCTTGCCGTGCGCGTCGAGCGCCCCCTGATGCGCCTCGCCGTCGATTCCGCGCGCCAGGCCGCTCACGACGGTGAAGCCCTTGGCGGCGAGCTCGAGACCGAGCCGACTCGCCATCCGCCGCCCGATATCGCTGGCCGCACGCGCGC
>JBAWCX010000085.1:0-4095 GCA_049590495.1 Binatus sp. (SeqCode) | reverse complement strand
TCAACGTGTCGGCCACCGGGATCGCCGCGATCGCGCCGCCGGCGCGCGCCGCGGCATTTAGACACGCCTCGAAAATCGCCGGCGTCGCCAGCGGGCGGGCAGCGTCATGCACGATCACCAGCTCGCTCTCGGAACTCGTGAGTCCGAGCGCGATTCGTACCGAATCCTGACGCTCGGGACCGCCCGGCGTAATCTTGAGCGGCACGCCAAGTCCGAGCGCAGCGGCCTCGGCGCGCGCCGCCCCTTCGAATCCCTCGGGGACAGTTATCACAACTTCGCCGATCGAGCCGACTTGCCGGATGGCATCGAGCGAAAACGAGAGCATCGTGCGGCCGCCGATCTTCGCGAACGCCTTGGGCGCGCTCGACCCAAGCCGCACGCCGCTTCCGGCGGCAACGATGATCGCCGACGCCGTCAATCCGCCGCCGCTTGATGCGCCGGCGCTCCGGCTTGGTTGATGAAGCTTACGATCGTGCCGATGACCGCCGCGTCAACATGCCCGGGCGCGAAGTACTCGGCCGGCGTGGGCTTGCCCTCGCCCGCGATGAACAGATGGTTGAGCGATGGAAAAGTATCGACCTGGACCTTGGCATCGCCCTTGAGGCCGTTCTGCCAGTCGCGGATGTCCTCGTCGACTACCGGGTAGTCGCGCGAGCCATGCAGGATCAGGATCGGCACGTCGAGACCGCGGGCGATTGCGACTTCGTCGCGTGCGTCGAGGTCGTAGTAGTACGATGCAGGCGCGTTGAGGAAAGTCTGCGTCGCGGGCATCTTGTGCGCCGAAAGCTGGTTCGCCTGGCGCTCGATCTCGAGGAGTTGAGCGGGTGACGCTTGTCCCAGAAATCGCGTCTGCTCGACTATCAGCTGCGGCAGCTTCCGGCCCGACGGCGCCAGCATCACGAGCCCGGCAACTGGCCATGCCTTCTTCGCAATCTCCGGCGCCAGCATCGCGCCCAGGCTGTGCCCGATGACGAAGATTCGGTCTTGCGCCACATCGCGCCGCGCCCGCAGCAGGGCCACGGCAGCCACACCGTCCTGGATGACCTCCACGTCCACAGTTATCTTCTGCGGGTCGATATTCCATAACGCGTAGGTGCGTTTGTCGTATCGGAGCACGACGATTCCACGTGAGCTGAGTCCGTCGGCGAGGTCGGCGAAGGGATGATTGGCGCCGACCGTCTCGTCGCGATCGTTCGGACCCGATCCTTGAATCAGGACGACCGCTGGAAATGGGCCTTTGCCATTTGGAATCGTCAGCGTGCCGGGCAGCTTGTATGATCCGACGTTCACGTCCTGGGAGTGAAACTTTGCTTGCTCAGCATATGGGGGCTCAGTCACCGGCAGCTTGAACAATAGCGATCTTATCTCGCCGGTCTGTGCGGCAACCACGATAACCGAATTCGCCGTCGAGCGACGGAACCTGAGTTGCACCGAGAGCTCGAGGTTGCCTTTGAGAAGAGTCTGCCGCTCGAAAATGTTCCAGCTGAGCAACGGACCCTCGGCAGAGTAAACCTGGTTCCACGACCCCTTCAGTCCAGCCGGCGACAATGCTTTCATCCTGGCACTGAAATCCTTGGTCGCCGAATTGAAGTCGCCGGCGCGAATCGCGGATAAAAGATGATCGACAGCGCCGTCGTCGACACTCGCTTTGGCGGCGCATCGAGTAGCGGGGAAAATCGCGAGCGCTAGAAAGGCCGCGGCTCCCAGCACAAACATTCGCTTCGACATCAACGCAGCAGATTCGCAGAATCGATGCGCCCGTTCAACAAAATCGCGGGACTGTCCGACGAAAATGAAAAGGCCCGAGAGAAAATCCCGGGCCTTATAAACGATTGTGGATAGATCGCGGCAGTTAGTTCGCGAAGATCATCTTCAGCTCTTCCATGATTTTTTCTTCAGGATGAGCCTTGGCGATCGACAATTCCTTGACGAGCAAGGATCGCGCCGTGTCGAGCATCTTGCGCTCACCGAACGACAATTCCTTGTCGCTCTTGAGCACCAGCAAGTCGCGCAGCACCTTGGCGATTTCCAGCGGAGAACCAGTCTTGATCTTTTCGGTGTATTCCCGGTAGCGGCGGTTCCACGTCTGCGTATCGACCTCGACTTTGCGCTGACGCAGGATACGGTAGATTTTTTCCACCATATCTTTCCCGATTACGCGCCGCAGTCCGACCGACTCGACGTTTTCGGTTGGGATCATTATGGTCATCTTTTCGGTGCCGAGAATTCGGAGCATGTAAAAACGTCGCTCCGTTCCGGAGATAACCCGCATCTGGATGTCTTCGATGACGGCCACCCCGTGGGCGGGGTAAACCACCTTTTCACCCTTCTTGAACGGCAAATTCATCGTGATATTGGCACTCGATATCAGGCCCTTATAATTTCGGACATGGTTGCCGACCGCGTATCTTACGGGTTCGTCACCGATCCGATCAGCCTGGAATGTGGAAACCAGTATGGCACAAAATTACTTGATTTGTAAGCCCAGTCTCAAAAAGAAACTGAAGTGATCGATATGTTTAGAACAATGTTCGGAATTAGCTGCCGAATGAGGTCAGTCGAGCCGAAGTTCCATGATGATCGCGTCTTCGCCGGGACCGTAGTAATGCCGTCTCAAACGCCGTTCTTCGAACTCGAATTTGCGATAAAGCTGCCTGGCGGGCAGATTCGAGCGGCGAACTTCCAGCGTAACCACGTTTGCCCCCGCCGACTTTGCCTCCGTGATAGCTTCTCGCAGCATCACGGCGCCGATTCCGAGCCGGCGCGAGTCCGGATCAACGGCGATATTCAGGACGTGGCATTCGTCGGCAATCAGCCATCGGCCTAGAAAGCCGGCAATCAAGTTGCTGTCGGCAGGCAGCGCGACCATGATTCGCGAGAACGGCAAGGTCAGTTCGCGCTGAAACGAGGCCAGGGTCCAAGGAGCGGGGAAGGCGAGCCGCTCGATCTCGATGATACGGGGCAGGTCGCGAACCGTGGCGTCCCGAATGTGGATCGCCATCTCAACCAAACCCAACTGCATCACGGATTTCCGAATCACTTAATTTAAAGTGAAACCCGCGGTGGGTTTCAGCAGGAGTGACCCCTGCACCCAGTACGTAAGATAAAAGATAAAGATTCTATATAGAGAAGCGAAGAGTCCTTGGTTCTCTATTGCTCCTTCAGGCGGCGTGCTGTAGCTGGGCCGCCTCTGCCTTGAGAACGATCACCTCGAGCACCTTGTCGCGCATCCGATGCTTGAACGCGCCGACCGGCTTGCCGAACTCGATACGCGACGTGAAGTCGGCCGGGAACGACGACGACACATAGGACAATCGGCGAATCGTCTCGCCGCGCACGCTTGCGCTGATCGTAATCACGTTGTCGCCGAGCATGATGTTGTAATCGTAGTCGGGCATCTCGTCGGGCAAGTTCCACAGGCGCTTGAGGGAAGACGGCGGCAGCCTGCGCGGCATCTCAAGCCGCACCAGGTACGCGTTGGCATATTCGGCGACAGTGTAAACGGTGCCGTAGCGACGATCGCGCTCGGTTTTGTCTTCATGCATGGTGCCCTCGAAACCGTCGAAGGCGACCCGGCGCTCCGTGGGACGTCCCGCCCCTCCCGCCCGCACCAGCATCGAGCCGAGCGGCGCGAGCACCAGCCCGTACCAGCATCCGCGATACGTCAGCTCGCTGGCAGGCTTGGCGTGAATCACGCCCTCGCGCAGGCGCCATGCGGCCTCGCCCGCGGCAATCAACACGCCGAGCATGATCCATCCGCCGGTATGTTGTGAAAAGAGCCCGTCGCCGAGTACTTCAACCGAAAAGGCCGTCAGCAGAGCGGGATAAAGAATCAGATTCAGAATCATGTTGAGCGCGGTCGAGCGGACTCTGGAAAATCCGGCAGTGGTGCCGACCGCGTGCTCGAGCTGCGCTTTTACAGCGTCGGGCATCGCGCCGAGAACCGGCTCCGCAAATCGAAACGCGATTTGCACGGGCACTGGCGCGGTTTGCACCGGCGACGCATCGACCGAAGCCAGCACGGCCTCGAAGTCGGCATCGAGCTCGCCGGGGAAATGTTTCTCGCCGACCGGGCCGGGCAGTGCGCCGATATCT
>JBAWCX010000084.1:0-11191 GCA_049590495.1 Binatus sp. (SeqCode) | reverse complement strand
TCGACCGGGATTGGCTCGCCGGTAACCATCGACTCGTCGACCGAACTGTTTCCTTCCACGACGACGCCGTCAACCGGAACTTTCTCGCCTGGCCGCACGCGCAATCGATCTCCGGGGACGACGCGCTCCAGCGGGACATCCTCCTCGCGGCCGTCGGGCCTGATCACCCGCGCGGTCTTCGGCGCCAATCCCAACAGGGCTTTGATCGCGCTGCTGGTATTGCTTCGAGCCCGCAGCTCCAGGACCTGGCCGAGCAGCACCAACGCGGTGATCGCGGCGGCGGCCTCGAAGTAGACCGGTACGGTGCCGTCGGCGGCGCGGAACGAACCGGGAAATAAATTCGGGAACACGGCGGCGATCAGGCTGTAGCCGTAGGCCACGCCGATACCCATCCCGATCAGGGTGAACATATTAAGACTGCGGTTGACGATCGAAGCCCAGCCGCGAACGAACAGCGGCGCGCCCGCCCACAACACGACCGGAGTGGCGAGCGCCAGTTCAATCCACGTTCGGATCGATCCCGGGATCATGCGCGCGAGCGGCCGGCCCGGAATCATGTCCGACATTTCGATCAAAATCAGCGGAAGCGAGAGCGCGACGCTTATCCAAAAGCGCCGCGTCATATCTGCCAGTTCCGGGGATGCCTCCTCAGCCCCGCTTACCACGCGAGGCTCCAGCGTCATTCCGCAGATCGGACAATTGCCCGGCTCGGAGCGGACGATCTGCGAATGCATCGGGCAGACGTATTCGGTTTTCGAAACCGGCTGGCTCGGCGCGACCGGCTCGAGCGCCATGCCGCACTTGGGACACGATCCCGGACGATCCTGCCGGATCTCAGGATGCATCGGGCACGTATATAGAGGAGAGCCC
This sequence comes from Binatus sp. (SeqCode), assembly GCA_049590495.1. Taxonomy (GTDB): domain Bacteria; phylum Desulfobacterota; class Binatia; order Binatales; family Binataceae; genus Binatus. Next base: position 10,321 of record JBAWCX010000084.1, on the reverse strand, counting down.
ACCGCAACCAGCGCGGGAGCGATGCCTTTCGCCGCAGCTGACTTCGCCGCCGCGCGAGCTAGATAGGTCTCAGGATCGTTTTTGAATTTCTCGAGACAACGGAGGCCACAGAAATGGTAGGTCGTGCCCTTGTATTCGAACGAGCCGGCACTCTTAGCGGGATCGACCTGCATCCCGCACACCGGATCCGTGACTTTGCTGCTCATAACCCCAGTCTACAGGCGACTGGTGCGCGAAGATGCCGAGGCTACGGATTTTTGCGCGCGACTATCACCGTATGCACCGACCATCGGCTGATCTTTTGGTTGCGCTCGAGCGTGATCGGATGGCCCTTGAGCACGTCCTTCTGACGCAGCTTGGTGGTCCATCCCAGTTGCCGCGCGACCGGATTGAAAATTGTGTTGAGCGCCGCGACCACCGGGTTGGTGCTCTGGAAATGCGTCGTGATAGCGATGCGCCCGCCCAGCTTACACACGCGCACCATCTCGGACATCATCCGGTACGGATCGGGAACCACGGTCAGCACGTGAAACGAGGTGACGTAGTCGAAGCTGTTGTCGGGATAGTCGAGATTTAGCGCGTCGCCCAGGCGCAGTTCGATATGTTTCCAGCCGTGCTCGGTAACGCGCTTCTGTGCGCGCTCGAGCATGTCGGCTGACGGATCGATCGCGACCACGTGCGCGTACGGCGGATATCCATCCAGCGCGATTCCGGTGCCTACGCCCACCTCGAGCACGCGGTTACCGGGCCTGAGATTCAGGCTCTCGATAACCTCATGCTCGCGATCGACAAAAACCCGGCCGAAGAAGAAATCGTAGAAGCGCGCCAGGTCGGAGTAGACGCGGCTCTCATGAGGTTGGGACATCGGAAAAAACTCCCTTGGGTTAGACGCGGCCCAGGAGATCAGCGCGAGGCGGGATGTTCACGACGGCGACCTTGCCGGATTGCAACGCACGTGACTCGCGCGCGCCGCGTCAGGCCGCCGCGTTGACTCCTCGCAACTGACGTTTGACAGAAGTTATATCGCGCTTGCGAAATCGCCACTGGCGGCCCTTCTTGAAGGCCGGAATAATATTGCGCCGCGCAAATTCGTTCACCGTGTCCGGACTCAGGTCCAGCAGGAACGCGACTTCGCGGGAATTCAGCAGTATGTCGTCTTTATCGGCCATGCGAGTCCAACAAGACGCCTTTCAAGGATTTTGTCGGGACGCGATTTTGTAATACGCGCCCATCGCCCAAGTCAAGGCAGTAGTCATAATTACGTAATATTCTGCCCACAGCTCTGTAAATTTTGACGGTTCAATTTGGCTGCTTTAGCTTCATTAATGGTAGCTAAACGCTAATCTGGGTCAACTTACGCATCTGAATCTTGTAGTCGTACCACGCCCGCGTAACCACAATACAGGAAAAGAGTCCGGTCAGCACTCCGACGCATAGAGTGACGGCGAATCCTTTGACCGGTCCCGTGCCGAACTGAAAAAGGATCAAGCCCGCCGCGAATGTCGATATATTCGAGTCGCGAATCGCCGACCACGCGCGCTCATAGCCGAGCTTCACCGCCTCGCGCGGCGATTTGCCGTTGCGCAACTCCTCGCGCATTCGCTCATTCACCAGCACGTTCGCGTCCACCGACATACCGAGCGTCAGCACGATCCCGGCGATGCCCGGCAAGGTCAGCGTGGCACCGAGCGCGGCCATCACGCAGATCAGCAGCAGTATGTTCAGCGACAGTCCGAAGTCCGCGAGCAGTCCGGCGCCACTGTAGTACACGGCCATGAAGATCAGCACGGCGCCCGCACCGATCACGAATGACATCTCGCCCTGACGAATCGAATCGCGGCCGAGCGACGGGCCGACCGTGCGTTCCTCTTCGATTTCGACCGGCGCCGGCAGCGCGCCCGAGCGCAACACGATCGCGAGATCGTGCGCCTCGTCCATCGAGAAGCGTCCCGTTATCTGCACGTGGCCGCCGGGAATTCGTTCCTTGATGACCGGCGCCGAGTAAACAGTGTTGTCCAGCACGATCGCCAGGCGGCGCCCGACGTTTTGCGACGTCATCGCATCGAAGATGTCCGCGCCGCGGTTGTCCAGCTCGACCGCCACGTACGGACCCTCGAGCCGCGCGCCCGGACGCACGCGCGCATCCGTAACGACGTCGCCCGTCATCAGCACAGGAGACTCGACGAGGTACGGCTCCCGCTCGCCACGCTCCGACGTGCCATAGAGGATTTCGTCGCCGGGCGGCGGGCCGTCCTTGATAGCGTCCTGTACGTTTTTCGAATCGTCAACCAGCTTGAATTCGAGCACCGCCGTCTTGCCGATCAGTTCCTTGGCGCGCTCAGGGTCCTGGATGCCGGGAAGCTGCACTAAAATTTCGTTTTCGCCCTCTTTGGCGACCGTGGTCTCGCGGACGCCGAGCTGATCGATTCGATTGCGAATCGTTTCCAGCGCCTGATCCATCGCGTTGGTCCGAATCGTCTGCAACTCCTGCGGCTTGTAGGCCAGCGAGTATGCGGGACCGATACTGGACGAATCTCCACTGCTCGACACGGTCAAATCCGAGAAGGATTTCTGCGCGAGGTCGAGGAATGGAGTGCGATCCGCGCTCGACTTGAGCTTGGCGATCAGATTTCCCGAATCGTCGACCGCGACACTGTCGAAATTTATTTTGTTGTCCTTGAGCTCTTTCTTGAGGTCGTCGGCGCGGCGGCTCAACTGGGTCTTGACCGCGTCGTCGAGTTTCACGGCCATCAGCAGATGCGTCCCGCCCTGCAAGTCGAGACCGAGCTGAATTTTGGTCGAGCCAAATCCAGCCTTGAACCAGTCGGGCAGATCGATGTTGAGGCTCGGCAGCAGGATCAGTATCGCCGCCAGCACGATCGCGCCGGCAATGTAGATGCGCGTGAGCCCGCTGCCGTTGGTGAAATGCATGTAGAGAAAGGATACGATCAGGACGAGCAAAATCAGTATCGGTCCGAAACTTTGAGTCTGTTCCACTATTATAGAGCCCCTACTTGTCTTCTTTTTTCGCTGACGCCTTGTAGCTCGAAATCGACGCGATTTGCGAGCGCTCGACCCGCAGGCGCACGTTAGGGGCCACTTCGAGCGTGATCACCTTGTCGCCGACATCCTGGATCCGGCCGATGATTCCGCCGGTCGTCACGACCTCGTCGTTGCGCTTGAGCGCGCTCAGCATTTTCGCCGTCTCCTGCGCCTTCTTGTTCTGCGGCCGGAAGACCAGGAAGTACATGACCGCGACCACCATCGCCATGATTGGCCCCGGCCCGGTCATCAACTGCTGAACGAACGACGGATTGTCGGCTGGATTGGCGGCAGCGGCTTGCGCCCATGCGGTACCTTCGAACAACATCAGATCACGTCCTTAAAAAGGTTCAAAACTTCGACCGGCCAGGTTTCAAGTCTCCTGGGAAAAGTCCGCCGATGCGACCATCGCAAACGCCTTGAAATTCCCGGATGCGATAGCATCGCGGCACTGGCGCATCAAGCTCGCATAGAAGTGAAGATTATGCTCCGTCAGCGCGCGCGCCGCGAGTATCTCGCCCGACAAATATAGATGACGCAGGTAGGCGCGTGAATGGGTCCGGCATGGGCGGCAATCGCAGGCCGGATCGAGCGGCGCCGAGTCGCGCGCATGCGCAGCCTGCTTAATCGAGACGGGCCCCTGGCTGGTGAAGGCCATCCCGTTGCGCGCGTTTCGCGTCGGCAGCACGCAGTCGAACATGTCGAAGCCCATTGCGATTGCGGCGAGCAAATCCGACGGCGTGCCCACCCCCATCAGGTAGCGCGGCTTGTCAGCCGGCATCATCGACGCTGACAACGCCGCCATCTCCAGCATCGCCGCCTTCGGCTCGCCGACCGAGAGTCCGCCCGCCGCATATCCGTCGAACGCAATCGAGGTTATCTGCGACGCACTGGTCTTGCGGAGATCTTCGAAAATGCTGCCCTGGATGATACCGAATAGCGCTTGCGTGGTGCTTTTTCGCGACGCGAGGCTGCGCTCGGCCCATCGCGCCGTAAGCTCGAGCGACTTGAGCGCGCGGCGATGCTCGGCGGGGAAAGGTGTGCACTCATCGAGCGCCATCATGATGTCGGCGCCGAGCTGCTCCTGGATGTCGATCGCGCTTTCGGGCGTGAGCATCAGCGGCGCGCCGTCGAGATGAGATCGAAAACGGATTCCTTCTTCATTGATCGAATTGATTTTCGCCAGGCTCATCGCCTGGAACCCGCCCGAATCGGTCAGCACCGCGCCGGGAAAGCCCATGAAGCGCGCGACGCCGCCCATCTCGCGGATCAGTTCGGCGCCGGGGCGAATCGCGAGATGGTACGCGTTGGCGAGCACCATCGAGTAGCCCATCGCCCACAATTCGTCGGGCGCCATCGCCTTGACCGCGGCGTGGGTGCCCACCGGCATGAACGCGGGAGTCGCGATTGCGCCGTGCGGAGTTGCGATTCGCCCGACGCGCGCGTCACCGTCGACGGCAGTTACGTGGAATTCGATTGGACCGTTCATCACAGAATCAGCATCGTTGATTGTCTACGTTGCCCGATGGCTTGAAGTAAAGCTGGCGCAGTCCGAGCCAACGGTCACCTATAACGGACAAAGAGAAAGGAAAGTGCGAGGTAGGAGAAAGCCGACGCTACGATGGCAGCAACAATGACGGCCCGTATCTGTTGCCTTGGTTTCGCTAAGAACCATGTCGCAACGAGCAGCCCGATTATTCCGTTCGCCAGAAACAGACCAGCCGCCGGCCACAAAAATTGCCACGGCACCGCGAATGATGCCATCAGTGAAAAAGTGGTAGCCGGAAAGGAGAACACGCTGAGCGCGAAAAGAATCACGAAGTATGTCGCAACGCGACTGGTCGACGCGGTAGCTTCATTGCCCTTGTGCTTCTCACTCGCGATCCGTCGCAGGAGTCGGAAGAGCCGCAACTCAGCCGCCGCGAAAGCGATTGCCGCCAGCAGAACGAAGGACGCAAAAATCCATGCGCCAATACCTACCTTCATAGTCGCATCCAGCAAGTAATTTCGCTGATGATGGCGACGTTGAATTCGATCGGCCCGCCCATCAGAGAATCAGCATCGCGTCGCCGTAGCTGAGAAAGCGGTAGCGATGGCGAATCGCTTCGCGGTACGCGGCGAGGATCTGATCGCGTCCCGCAAACGCCATCGCCAGCGCGAGCACCGTCGTTCGCGGCATGTGGAAGTTCGTGAGCATCGCGTCTGCCAGCTTGAAGCGAAAGCCCGGATGAATAAAGAGCCCGGTGAAGCCCTCGAGGTCGCCGGTTATCGCCCACGACTCGAGCGCGCGCGTCGAGCTGGTGCCGACCGTGATGATGCGCCCGCCGATTCGCCGCGCATGCTCGATGGCGGCCTGGGTCGCCGGGGGAATCGTGTACCACTCGGATTCCATCGTGTGACTTTCGACCTCGACGGCACGCACCGGCGCGAAAGTGCCGGGACCGATATGCAGCGTCACCGTCGCGGTGCGGATGCCCGCATCGGCAAGTGCTTTGAAGACCTCGTCGGTGAAATGCAGCCCGGCGGTCGGCGCCGCGATCGCCCCGGGCTGCGCCGCATACACGGTCTGGTAGTCGTCGATGTCGGCGGGACCGACGGTGCGATGTATATAATGAGGCAGCGCGAGCGTGCCGCCGATTTGCAATATCTGTTCGATCGAGGTGTCGCCCTCGGCCACGACGATTGGGCGCCCCGGCCGCGCGTATCCGGTGATTCGCAGCGCATGACCGTCGCCCAGGATGAGGCGCGCGTTATCCTTGAGCACGCGATGCGTCCGTATCAACGCGAGCCACGCGCCGGCGGGACCTTCGAGCGGGCTGGCAGGCCGCACCATCAGCAATTCGACACGCCCGCCCGATTCCTTCTGCGCGAACAGGCGCGCCGGCAGCACGCGCGTGTTGTTGAGCACGATCAGGTCGCCCTCGCGCAGATGTTTGACCAGTTTGTAAAAGCGCGAATGCTCGACCGACTTGGACTTGCGATCCAGCACGAGCAGGCGCGCCTCGTCGCGACGGGCCAGCGGCTCCTGCGCAATCAATTCCTCGGGCAAGTCGTAGTCAAGTTCAGAAAGCCGCATCTGGAAGCCGAGCAGACTCTCTAGGATACCAGCCCACGGGCGCGAGCGCAGTGCGTTGAGAGTCAGAACTCAGAGGTTGGCGGCTTCGAGGGCGGAGGCGGCGGCGGCCGTGCGAGTCTCCACGCTGAGCCGCTCCAGGATGTGCTCCATGTGTTTCGACACAGTTCGCGAACTTATGCCAAGAATAGTCCCAATCTCGGGATTGGTCTTCCCGACCGCCACGTAGGCCAGAATTTCTGCCTCACGCCGGGTTAGAGGAAGACTCGAGAGCGCCGCAGGATCGATCGCCCAGCGGTGCTCTTCGAGGACCAGGAAATTCTGATCGGGTTTCGATAGCAGATGGACGGTAAGGCGGCTGCCGTCCCGTTCTATCACAAGAGGACGTCGAACATTCGGAACGTCGGTGGCCTTTCGAAGCGTCTGGTCAGACTGAGAGATCCATCGCGCAAGCTGCTCCGGCAGACCTTGCGTGGTTCGACTCGGGAAAAACTTCGCAAGCAAGCCTGTGGCGCCCGGAGTTTCCATCGTGATTGTCCCGTTCAGGTTGATCGCCATGAGGCCGCGCTCGGCGCAATTCGGGCCGCTCTTCATCGCTGCCATTTCGATCAACGCCGAGGTGGTATCCGCCAGGCGAAAGGCCTGAGTCACGTGCGGTGATACCGAAACGAGCATGTCGCGGTGCGCATCCGGAATTTGCTTGTGCAGACCGACCCCGACGAATTCGAGGCGATCGGGCCTGCCGTGCAGGAACAATGTGCAACAATCTCTGACCCCGCCGGGGCGATAGACTTCATTGTAAAGCGCTGAGCGCAGAAATTGTGACGATGGCTGTATGTCCGACCATCGCGTGAATTCCTCACGACGGGTCCGCTGGAAATGGACGATAATCGGGCTCGTAAGCACGTGCCGCGCAATAATTGAGTCAAGTTCGGGGGGCGCTAACTCAGGCGGATCGCTGCGCTGCGTTCGGCCCTGCAGAGCAGGGCCAGCTTCATACGATGCGTTGGCCGCAAACAACGCGGGGACCAGCGCTCGGAGTGCGGGGAGCAAGTGGTCCCTGAGCCCCTCAGCGGTTCGAGGCTCGCAGAGTCCCCTCACGAACTCGAGCACACGATCGAAGTCAGCCCGCGTGTAGCGGTACATATGAATCCCCCGGCTACGCGGATTGTCCGCCTGCCCCTCACATACGTCAAATGACGTATTGCCCAAATATGACGCGTTGTTATCGTCCACACCGGGTGAAGGCGACACGAACTGCGATAGCCGCTCGCTTGGCAGATCGGTGTGTCGGGTGGGGTCGAAACGGAAAATACCGGATTACGCGCACGGAGGAAAAATCAGTGAATACGGCAACGAGTTTTGCACTTAATCTGGCGGCGGCTGTACTTATAGCGATCGCCAGCTTCGTGTGTCCCGGAACGACCCACGCGCAGCAGTCAGAGCCGGATGCGAAAGCCCCCAAGGTTACGCTAAAGAGCGTCGAGGCACAGGTCGTGACACTGCAGTCGCAGATAGCCACGCTGCAAACGACAGTGAATTCGCTAAGCGGAGTCGAGCCACAGGTCGTGACACTGCAGGGGCAGGTAGCCACGCTGCAAACGGCGGTGAGTTCGCTATTTCCCGAAGACTTTGCGGTCGTCGCATCGGACGGCACACTTGTGCGCGGAAGCGCCAGCGCCGTCTCGGCCGCTAACAATGCCCTTGGGAAATATGCGGTCCATTTCAACAAGGATATCGACGGCTGTGGATACGTCGCGACCATTGGCGACACTGCTGACGTAATACCGGCCCCTGGTGAGATTACGGTGAGCAGCGTAGGAGGGAATGCGGGCGAAGTCGCTGTCGATACCTACGATAACACAGGTACACCTTTTGCCAGTTCCTTCCACCTATTTGTGTCCTGTCCGTAGGCAACGGGATAGTACGCTTTTCCGCAGGCTTTCTCCGGCAATACTGTTTCCAACAACGCCGCCGCGACAGCTCACCGGGAAGGGCAAATAGAAGAAGACACGAGCGATGAACCCGGCGCTGCGGCCGCGGCTAACTCGCGCGATACGCTCAGAACGGATAGTTGATGCCGGAGAAGACGGCGGCGCCTTCGCCACCCCATCCGATGTCGACGAAGCCGACCACGAACGGCTCCGCGATCCCGCGAAATCCGATTCCGCCGACCGGATGCAGATTAGTGAACGGGTTGTAGCCCATCTCATGGCCGACGCGTCCCGCTTCGGCGAACGGCGCCAGCTCGAGGGTGCCGTCGGTGCCGAAGATCTTCTTCTCCCACACTCGCGTCCGCATCTCGACGTTCATCACGAACAGATTGTTATCGACGTAGCGGCCGCTGCCGTAACCGCGCAGCGTCTCCTGATCGGTGAGCAGGCTTTCGTCGCCGCCCAGGCGCGCCTGCGACCAGAATGGCATCTCGTTACCCGCCGGCTCGTATTCGTTGAAAATATGACCGGCAAAAGTAATTCGCTCGCCGACCGGAATGTACTGACGCAATTCCCCGCCGAAGCGGTTGTACGAGACCGAGCTGCCGAACCTGCGATCCGCGTTACCGTAGTAGAGCCGCCCCAGCGTGCCCGTGCGCGGGATATCCACCGAGTCGCGCGAGTCGTATTGGATCATCACCTGCTGCAGAACCTCGCTGCCACCGTTGATGCCCTTCTGATCCGGAAACAACTTGAAAATCGACGGCACCGAGGTAAACCCGCCATTCTCGATTCGCACATAGCGCGGGCGTTCCATCAACGAGAGCTGCCATTTCTCACTGAAGTTCAGGCCGAATATCCCCTCGCCGTAAATCTGCTTGGTCGTGTAGTTGGTCTGGTTGCCGAAGTGGGAGTCATTGCCCGACCCGTAGAAGCGTTCGGTGGGGTCTTTCTCGAAAAAGAAGCGCCCTTCGAACGAGAACCACTTCTTATGCTCGCGGCCGGTCTGGTAATCGAGATCGACGTTGCGCGCGATAGTCTCCTGCGCGCCTCCCTCCACGTACCAATTGGTGTCCGACGACGGATACGCCAGGTAGCGAAAGTTCCCGCCCGGTCCCAGCGTGCTGTTGGAGTTGATGTCCGGCGCCAGGATGCTGCTGATCTCGTTCTTGTTGTCGGTGAACAGCCACACCGGCAGCACGCCGTAAGTGACTCCGCCGTTGGGGTCGGTGGCGACTTCAGGTACCGGAATGAACGGCCACGAGTTGGGATCCTGCGGCTTGAACGAGCTCCAGTCGTATTTCGGCCAGCTCCAGGTGCCGGGATCCAACAGCGAGAATTGAGACGACGACACTGGTACCGACGATGTTGGCACTGGATCCGCAGACACCGGGGGCGAGTCCGCGTGCGCTGACGCTGAGGCAATTACAAACGCGGTGATTATGATAAGTGTGGCGAGAATGCGCCGCATCGTGGAATCCTGAACCTAAATTTCGCCTGTTGGCATTCGGCTACTCCTCCACCACTCCACCACCCAAACGCTCGCATCCGCGCGAGCCGGCCGCACCGAACGATGGTAAAAACTGACAGGCTTGCACGCAGCGATCAAGCCTTCGGATTTGCGATTTGCATCGGCGCATCCCGCGGCGGACCGTCACAAAATGAGCGCGTGCTTTTCGGCGACGCCGTAAATGTGCAAGGATTCGAAGCACGCGGAGAATTTCCTCAAAAGGAGCTCAGTAATGGCGAAAGCTGACGGCGGAGAATTAATCGCGCGCGTGATGCGCGAGAATCGTGTGAAGTATTGTTTCGCGATCAACGGCGGCCATCTGTTTCCCATCCTCGGCCAGTTGCGCACCCACGACATCAAGCTCATACATATGCGTCACGAGCAGGCCACCGCCTACGCGGCCGACGCCTACGCGCGCACCTCGGGCGAGGTGGGAGTATGCATGGTCACCGCGGGATGCGGCCTGACCAACGCGGTGACGGGACTGTGCGTCGCGGGACTGACCAACAGCGCAGTGGTCTGCATCTCGGGACAGCATCCGAATACCGAGGATCATCTCGGCTCGTTCCAGGAGGCCTACGGCTCCGAAGTCGTCGCCAGCTTCTCCAAGTTCACCAAGCGCGTGACCGACTGGTCGACGATTCAGTTCGACTTGCGCTCAGCGTTCCGCGAGGCGATCTCGCCGCCGCAGGGTGTCGCGCTGTTCGAGATTCCGCAGAACATTCTGTATCACCACGAGGAAGACGCGGGGCAGCGCAAGGG
>JBAWCX010000083.1:0-12046 GCA_049590495.1 Binatus sp. (SeqCode) | reverse complement strand
CCAACGTTGAAGTTCGTGCCTTGCTGGCCATTTGTGCGGGCGATTTCCAGCGTCCCGCCATCGTGGAACGCAGAGACCATCTGCGGCGATTCAAGCGCCTTCAGGTACTTCTCTTCCGCCCACTGCGCGTAACGGCTGGGCGGTCGCGCCGGTGTCTGTTGGATGGGCGCTTGTACGGTCGCGACGACCGCTGGAGGTGGTACGAAAGTTGGTGCTGCGAGCCGTTTGCCGCCGTTCGCGGCGAGGTCCGCGATCTCTCCGTTGTTGCGTGCAGACGCTCCGGGATCGTCAGCGGGCTTCTGTAGCGCACTCTGCCCGATACCGGACGACTCCACTCCCAGCGCCACCACCACTCCGCTCACAATCGCGACGACGGCGAAAATAATCAGTATGAGCCTGTTGAATCGGCCACCTCCGGAGTTCTCCTGCTCCAGCAAGCCTTCCGGTTCGTCCCGAAGATCGCCCTGGCCGTCGAGTCTGAGATCCTCAGTCGCCATGGTTCTCACCTTGCCGCTCCCGCGTAACTGATCGTTACGCGGTCCTGATCGCGTCCGACTCCAGCTACGAGGATTGCATCGGTGACCAATCGATCAACGACGTAGTAGTTTCCCTTCACCCGGTAGTTCACCATCTGCGTTCCGCTGCCTGCGTTCACAAGGAGCGCGGGTGCCTCGCTCGACTTCATTCCTGGCGGCATCTGGATGTACACGTGCGAGCCGTCATCGAAGGCACGAATCGGTTTCCACGGAACGTTCGCTCCGCCCACCGTGTATGCGAAGTTGAGTTGTGCCGGATCGACGTTGGCAACCTTCACGACGTTGCCGGAGTCATCGCCCGGCGGATCGGCCGCGGCATCCTGTTGTGTCTTGTCGGCGGAGTCGGCAGTTTTCATCGCCGTCATCAACTCGTCGGGGTAATAGAACTCAACCTCCTGCACCGCGTGGCTTCCGCGCGAGCGGAGCAGCAAGTGGTAGATGTGCTTCGTCGTGTAGATCGTAAGGTTGGTCTGGATGCCGGGAGCTTGCGGCTTAACTGCGAGATGCGGCACAGGGTTTCGCGGGTCTCCCGAAGAGGCGGGCGTGGCCATCCACCGCTCGCTGTCACCAATCGCAACGTCTGTGATCGTCTCTCCTGGCTGCAGCTGAATGTCTGAAGTCCGTAACGGCTCACAATCGAGTGCCGGCTGGGGGCCTTGGTTATACGGATAGAGCGTGTAACCCGGTGTTCTGTAGATCGCCCAATCGCCGCTCTTGTCGTGCTCTTTGAGCGCCTGCTGAACTTCGGGCGGCTGTTCAGCAAGGATCTCCTTCGGAGTTGGCGGAGCTGGTGGCGCTTCCGCTTTCGGTTCGGCTTCGGTGACCAGATTGAGCGGTGGCTGTGTTGGCGGCTGCTTCGCGGCGCATGCTCCCAACGTGAGCGCTAGCGTGAATGCTCCCGTCATGACGATCCGTCTCATCGGTCTGCCTCCTACTCGTATTGTTTGCCGACCTAACCTTGCTGTTCGGTCCAGCTGATCTGCGTTACGCAAAACCCGAGAGGGTTGCTGACGATCGCTTCATCGGAACTTGGTGAAACAATTTCGGTTTCCAGCGCCGCCTCCCAATGGGACGGTGACCCGACCGCGACGCCGTTCAAGTCGCGCTGCTGCTCGGTCCATCGGACCTGATAGCTGCGCGGCGAGAGCTGAAGGATCGAATCGATCTGAACCGAGACGGTCTGCTTCTCGGCTATCTTGAACGGGTGATGGGAGAAATTGTCGGAGTGGTAGTACTCGTCGAGAAACCGGTCCGCGGCGCCGCGCGTATGCGCGAGCAGCGCGTTGAGCGTCTGATGCTCTACCTGCGCATCGCTGGTGACCGACCGGGCGTCGCGAATGAAGGCCGCTACCTCGTAGCGTTCCATTCGCGCGGTCACGTCCGGCAGGGCCACAGGCGTGAGGGGTTGCGGGACCGTCAGCGCGTATCCCAGCTTGTCGACTTCGACGACATACGGGATGTAGCGGCTCCGTTCGCTCAGCCAGACCATTCCGCTGGCGAGAATCAGACCGAGGACCAGCAGTCCGCCAGCGGCGATCTGCCAGTTACGTTTACCGAGAACGAGGTCCGCGTATCGTTCATCCCATTCTCGACGCGCTTCAAGATAGACGTTGCTCTCCATACCGACGCCTCACCGCAGAAATTCCGAACTCACACATCAAAGTGCGGCTCGCTGGATTTGTAGGTTGAGCAACTTCCTTGCCATTAGCGGACCGCGTGCGAAGGAGCGAGAAATGGAATGCACAAAAAGTAGTGCAGTGTTCGAACTGTTTAGCGGAGGGAAAAAGTAGAGACCCTGACTCGTGCGGCTAGTCGAACAGCCGCCGGCGGAGTGTTTGTCAGCGTTAGATCGAGGCGGATAATATGCTCACAGATTGAGGAGCATCTTCGCGGGACTCAGCGGGCGATTTTAGTGCCCACTCAGTGCCCACTTTGGGATTTTTCAGCCATGGTCTGAGATGATGTGACCCGCTGAAACTGCTTATATTTCCTGCGTAATATGACGTGAGCCGGTCTCGGAAAACACCCCTTGCAGGACTTAGGATCCAGTGCCGCAAGGCGTGGGGGTTCAAGTCCCCCCTCTCGCATTTAGCACAGCGCCACATTACTGCTTAAAGACCAACGGGGGCCCGCTGACTCGACTCCCCGTGAGGGCGACGTTCACCTCGACGCGGTTGGCGATTTTAATGAAGGGAATGCCGCTGTTCATCCCGTAGTCTTTACGGTCGAAGTACAGTGTCCCGCTAATCACGCCTGAGCCGGTACCCTTGCCGGACAACGCAAGTGTCAGCTTCTCGGCTCTGGTAACTCCGCGTATCGTAAAGTTGCCATCCAACTCAAAGGTGTTGGGACCGGTCTGTACAAGTTTCGTCGATTTGAACGTGATCAACGGATTCCGATCGACGTCGAAAAAGTCTGCGCCCTTGAGCTTGCCATTCTTCAAGCCGCTCCCGGTATCCACGGTGGCAGCCTGAATCTCGACGTCCAAAGCCGCTGTCGTCACGTCTGGAGATGTGAATGTCAGAGTGGCGCTCCACTTGTCGAAGGTGCCTTTTATGGCCACCGACGCTTCCACGTCGAACTTGATGGAGCTTTCCAGCGGCGCAATCGCGAAAACAGGAACCTCCTGCCCTCGGCTTACCGACGGGAACAACACGGACGCTAAGATGCAGAGGAAAGCTAATCGCATGGCCGTCAGTGTTGGGTTTTCCTGCTTTATTGTCAAATCATGACCAGGATCCGGTGCCGCAAGGCGTGGGGGTTCAAGTCTCCCTCTCGCATTTCGAACTCGTCCCGCACCCTCATCTGACCTCTGCCGCAGTACCCGGCGGGCCGTCTTGATTCGATTGTTTGCTCGCGCGATGCTTGCTGAAAGCTATCACGCCTTTCACCTTCCTTTTCCGAGGAACCTCACGATGAATAGACGAGCGCTCGTGCAAGGCTATTTGGCAGTCGCCTGGGCCGTCGTGATCGCATCGGGCCTGGCCGGCATCGCTGACGCAGCGGGTTCGACGCGCGATCTGTCGGCGTTTCAGGACGCCAGCTACATCTATATCGCAACCGTCCGCAAGGACGGCAATCAGAGCCGGGCCGCGCGGGTGTGGTTCATCGTGACTCCTGACAATAAGATCCAGATCGACACCAATAGCGACAGCTGGAAGGCCAAACGAATCAAGCGCGGCAGTCCGGTGCTGGTATGGCTCGGCTCCGCGACCGGCCCCGCCTTCATCGGCAAGGCCGAAATCGTGCAGGACAAGGCGATTCAGGACACGATGATTGAAAAGATTCCCGATAAATACTTACTGGCGCGGATCGGTTTCTTCGGTCCGAAACGTGCCAAGTTCGACGACGGAGAGATCGTCACAATAAGAATCTCACCCATACGCGATTTACCGGATGGGTTCGCTTCCTCACCGGGAACACCCGCACCCAAGCTCGACGAGCACTCGTCCTCGCCGTAACAAGCGGGTGGCGACCGTTAGTGCGGGGCGCGCGCGCGATTGCGAGCGCCCCGGCTTGCGTATGCTGGCTATTGTTCGGGCAGCAGTTCGACGCGACGATTCTGCGCGCGCCCTTCGGCCGTGTCGTTGGTCGCCACGAAATCGGTCTTGCCGTAGCCGTGCGGATGTAGCCGGCTCTCGGAGATTCCGGCCCTGACCAGGTAATCCACGACGGCGTCCGCGCGCCGATCGGACAACCTCAAGTTGTACTCGACGCCTCCGATCACGTCGCAATATCCATTCACGTCGATGTCGACGTCGGGATTGGCCTTGAGCGTCGAGGCGGCCTCGTCTAGCACGGCGGCGTCGCCGGGACGGATGTTCGACTTGTTGAAATCAAAGTGCACGCCGCGCAGCACCAGCTTTTCCTTCACCGGAAGAGGTGGCGGCGGTGGCGGTGGTGGAGGGGGAGGCGGCGGAGGCGGTGGCGGCGGCGGTGGTTGAACGATCGGATCGCAATAGTAATGGCCCAGAACTCCGCCGACCACTGCGCCGATTCCCGCGCCGGCGATTGCTCCCGCGATAACTCGCGATTGCGAGCCGTCGTGGCCCTCGCTCGCCTCGCCGATACCGAAGCCGGCGCCAGTGCCAATCAGCGCGCCCGCGGTGGCGCCGTAGACGGTGCACCAACCCAACTCGCGTTGCTGCGCGCATCCACTTAGAAGCAGCGCGATGCCTGCCACCGATGGCAACAGAAGCGACGATATACGCGATCGAATGTTCATGTCCCCTCCCACGAGCGTCTATGACGTCGCCGAACGCCAGCGTCTGCGTTCAACGAACGGCGCAACCCTAATTCAGGGACATGTCGAAACAATTAGTCGCGGATTAATAGAATGTGACGTGCGGAGCGCTGTTTATTGAGTTGTCAACAAAGAAATCAGACCAATGATTGAAATGGGGCATCCATGGTCAATTCGACAACCGAACTTCCGTCGTCCAGTTTGAAGCCAGGCAATCTCGCGAATCCCACCTGTTCCAGGTAAGAAATGAAGCCCGTGTCGGCTTCGTACTCCAGGAGCCACGCGCGACGCGCATCAAGATCGATCAAACTGTCGCGGAGTTTTGCGAGCAGATACGTCCCCAGCTTCGTGCGGGCGGAAGGCGCCACGACCACGAACAGGCGGTACGCGCTGTCGACGGGTTTCCGTCGGTAAGCAGCCTGGTTGCGATGCTCGATGCAAGCATAGCCGACGATGCGCTCGCCGGACGTGGCGACAAAATGTCGCTGGACTCCGTTCGCGGGCGTAAACGACCTGCGATTGTTCAGCCACTCCTGCTGGCTGGGCGCATCGGGCAATTCAGCCAGCGAAAGCTCCGCGAGTGCGAGGATGGCGGGCCAATCATCGTCGGTAGGTGGGCGAAGTGCTATTTCGTTCATGGCCGCTCGCTCACACAAGCTTGGGGCGGACTTCGGCGTCGAAGCGATCTATAAATTTCGCGAGCGGCTCCGCGGTTAACGGACTTATGAGGAGCTCGTCGACGCCAATTGCGGCGAAGCGATTCAAGTAATCAGCGAGTTCAGCAGGGGGCGCCAGGACGCCTTCCACGTAGCCGCCGGTGTCGGTCCATTTCGGCGCGAAGCCCAGGTATACGCGATGACTTATCGCGAAGCCGTCGAGGCTGCGGTTGCGGCGCGCGGCGAGCTCGCGAATCCATCCGATCCGCTCGGCGACCTGGTCGGGGTTCATCCGCGTCCCATGCCATCCGTCGCCAAGTTCGACCGCGCGGCGAATAGCGCGGCGACTGATGCCTCCCACCCAAATCGGGATATTGCCCGCGACCGGACGCGGTCCGAAGCGCATCCCGCTGAGATTGAAGAACTCGCCATGAAATTCCGGGACTGCGGAGGACCACGCCGCGCGCATCAGGGCGATAGCCTCGTCGGTGTAGGCGCCGCGCTTTTCAAATGATACGCCGAGCGCGCGAAACTCAGCTTCGAGCCATCCGCTGGCGACTCCCGCGACGACTCGCCCCGACGAGAGCCTGTCGAGTGTTGCGAGTTCCTTGGCGAGATGAATGGCGTTGCGATACGGAACTACGATCACGCTGGTTGCGAGTTTGATCCGGCTGGTGAGCGCGGCGGCGTAGGCGAGCGTCGCGATAGGTTCCAGAATTTCGAGTGGAGGCAGGCGGCCACCCGACTCGGGCACTACCAGATGATCGCTTACCCAGATCGATTCGTAGCCGGCCTGCTCGGCGCGCACGGCGGCATCCGCGATTTCTTTCGATCCGGCGCCGACCTGGGGCAAATGAAGTCCGATTTTCGTGGCTGTTCTCCCTTGTATGGATAGCACAGAGAGTCCGCCGTGGTCAGGCGCAATAGTCCATCCCGTTCGTCCGCAACGAACTTTCATCGAAGCTGGCGCGCGCGGAACCTAACCCCTGACCCCTTCCCCTGGTGGAAGGGGAACCGGAATTAGAATTCGCCTGAATCGCTGAGTGTGAATCGTGAAAGAAATGCATGCCGTCTTGACAACAATTTAGGCAGTTTGAGCGGAGATTTAGCAGCAGAAACATTTCTAATCACTGCGGACCAAATCTTGCTCACCACAAAACACGCTTGGGGCGGCCTTCGGGGTGTGGCGTACGACATTTCATTCATAAGGTAGGGCGATTCCCTCGCACGGCTGAGTCTTACCAGGGTCGCAGTGTGCTCGTGAGCTGCGAAGCGATTTCCCGCGTCACGTGCTCGCCACGACGGACGCGCATCAGTCTGTTGGAGGCGGACGATGAATTTCAAAGTCACAAATGCGGCTGCTATTCTGTCCTCGCGGTCTTTTCTATTAGTCCTGCTCAGCCTCGGACTCGCAGTCATCGGCGGATCGGGCGCTTATCGCGCGGCCACGATACCGGCGGCGCTACCGCTGCAAATCAACGTGCTGTCGAACCGTGCCGATCTGATCTCGGGCGGCGACGCACTGGTGCAGATTGTTATTCCCAGCGGCGTCAGTCCGTCATCGGTGGAGGTCACGCTCGGCGGCAATGACATAACCAACGAATTTGCGGTGCGTCCCAACGCTCTCTACGAGGGGCTGGTCACTGGCCTGGTGAACGGAGCGAATGTCCTAAAGGCGACGGCGAAGGGCGCAGGATCGGCGGCAATCACGATCACCAACCATCCAAATGGGGGGCCGATCTTCTCGGGCCCGCAGATTCAACCCTGGCCATGCCTGGCCGGGGCGACCGACGCGCAATGCAATCAGGCGGTCACTTACCAATACATGTACGAGCAGGCCGGGACGAATCAATTTGAGTCCTATGATCCGACTAACCCACCGACGGCAGGCACTGTAGCGACCACGACAACGGATCAAGGTGTCACGGTGCCCTTTATCATACGAGAAGAAACGGGAGCGCAGGATCGCGGGCAGTATTCAATCGCGGTGCTGTTCGATCCAACTCAGGGCTGGCAGCCGTGGGCTCCGCAGAAAGCGTGGAACGGCAAGACCTACACCACCGGAGGAACGGGATGCGGAGAGCATCACGGTGAAACCACTCCGCCAAACGTGCTGGACAACGACGCGCTTGGCCGCGGCTTCATGGTCTGGTCGACGGCGCTCGATCACAACACGCAGAACTGCAACCTGGTGGTTCAAGCCGAGTCCCTGATGATGGCCAAGGAGCATATCATCGAGACCTACGGACCCATCCGTTACACAATCGGCAGCGGATGCTCGGGCGGTTCGATTTATCAGCAGCAGGCGGCGAACGATTACCCGGGAATCTTTGACGGAATTCTTCCGAACTGCAGCTTTACCGATTCGTGGTCGACCTCGATTGAGGTCGTCGATTGCCGGCTGATGGTGGACTACTTCGACAATCCCAACAATTGGGGTACGGGCATCGCGTGGACGGCGACCCAGGAGGCGGCCGTCGAAGGAGAACCGGGACCCAACATCTGCGAATCGTGGATCAATGTCTACGGTTTCGATGAAGGCGGCAATCCCAGAGAGGTCACTACGGGACCGGGACTCTATGATGCTGAAGACTTCCAGAGCTGCAATGTGCCCGCGGATGAGGCCTACGATCCGCAGACGAATCCCAAAGGTATCCGATGCGATCTCGCCGACTATATGATCGACGAGCTCGGCGCGCGGCCGCAAGACGGATTCGCAAACCGGCCGGCGGACAACGTCGGCGTGCAGTACGGTCTGAACGCCCTGATGGCCGGCACGATCACGCCGGCGCAATTTGTAGATCTGAATGTAAAGGCCGGCAGCCGGGATATCGACTACAATCCGGTTCCCGAGCGCAATCCAGCCGATCCGCCGGCGATACCCATTGCCTATCGCGGAGGCCTCTTCAACGAAGGGAACAACATGATCATCCCGATCCTCGATTTGCGCGGGCATGATGTCGAGGAGATCCATACCGACTATCACAGCTATGAGATGCGCGCGCGGCTGGATCGATCCAACGGCAATCACGACAACCAGGTCATCTGGACCGGCCCGGCTCCGCTGGCGGGAGATACCACGTTCGCCACGATGGCGGCGGGGGCATACTCATCGCCATTTGCGTCGCAGGCCCTGACGGTGATGGACGAATGGCTAGCCGCGATCGAGGCGGACCCGACGAATTTGCCGCTTGCGCAAAAGGTCGTGAATGACAAGCCCGCCGCAGCGCACGACGCGTGCTTCGATGGGACCGGCACCGAAATCACGGATCAGACGGTGTGCCAGGCGCTCTATCCGTTCTATGCGGAGCCGCGGATTGCGGCTGGAGAGCCGTTCACCGGCGACGTTCTCAAATGCCAGCTGAAGGCGCTCGACATGGCGGATTACTACCCGATCGTGTTCACCGACGCCGAATGGGCGCAGCTCCAGCAGACCTTTCCGTCGGGAATATGCGACTACAGTCAGCCGGGAGTCGATCAGCAACCAACGATTCCCTGGATGAGCTATGCCAGCGGACCCGGTGGACAGCCTTTGGGGCCGGCACCCGTATCCGCGCCGGCTAAGTAGGAGGGGCCGCCGCATCGATCTGAGGCAGGTGGCGGTTCTCCGGCGGATTCAGTTCGTTTCCTCGCCCGCGAGGATCGCGACAATTCCGTGAGCGGTTGAAAAGTCGACGTGCATGGAGCTCATGCAGAGCTTCCACGCATCAGCGGTATCGCGCTTGGCGATTAGAGCGAGCAGCTGCGACTTGAGCGGTTCCTGGACGCGCGGCATCGCCGCTTTGGCCTTGGCGAGACCCGCCTCCCGCGCATGCTGCAGCTTGGCAAACCTTTGCATCCCGAGTTGCGTCGGGCAGGGCTGTACCTCGTACCACTTGCCGCGTTCCTGGCCGATAGGTTTGGTCACCGTGGCGGTGTCGCCGCTCTCGGTTGAGAATTCCAATCCCATCAGATGAGTCGGCGACATCGGGTAAGTGGTGTACGTATTCGGAATCATCACGTTCGGCGGCAACCTGGTGATCGTCAGTCGATAGTTCTTGTTGATTGGAAGATCGAATTCCCTTCTTATCCGGTCGTGAAGAAAATCCTGGTTCTTGCCGATGCATTTCAGCGTCGACGGCGCGAACAGCTTCGCCATCGCGGCGTAGTCCTTGCTGTACATCGCGTCGACCACCTTGCGCGCGAATGCCTGCTGCTGCGGCGTAGCTTTCTCGGTCTTCGGCTGCGGGGCAGAGCGGGTAGGAGCGCCTTGCGGCGCAGCAGCCGGCGCTCGCGGCGACTCCTGGGGTTTCGCCGACTCCTGCGCAGCCGCGGGTGCGGCGAGCGCGGCGCCAATCGCAAGTAATGCAAATGTCGTTCGCCAAGCGTTCAGCATCTCACTCCTCTCCGTCCGCAAAACGATGGCGAGATTAGTCTTTGTCGGGGATCGACTTCAATTGCTCGAGCCATGCGGTCGCTTCGCTGTCCGAGGGTGCGCGCCAGTCGCCCCGCGGCGACAGCGATCCGCCCGAACCGACCTTGGGCGCGTTGGGAATCGCGCTGCGCTTGAACTGGCTGACTTGGAAGAATCGATACAGGAACGTATGCAGATGTCCCTTGATGGTCGCGATGTCGTACTGGTTGCGGCGGTCGGGCGGGATGTCGGGCCAATCGCCCGCGTCCTTGTCGCGCCACGCGCTGTAGGCCAGGAACGCGACCTTCGGCGGCGGGTAACCGAAGCGCAACGTGTAGTAGAGGAAAAAATCGTGCAGCTCGTAGGGACCAATCGTCGCCTCGGTGTCGTGGCTGGAATTCCCGTCCTCCGACGTCCCAGGGATCAGCTCGGGGCTGATGGGAGTCGCGAGAATCTCGAGCAGGGTCGCACCGGTCTCACGGCCGAGGCTCTCGGTTTGCGCCAGCCATCGAATGACATGCTGGATCAACGTCTTCGGCACGCTCGCATTGACGCTGTAATGCGACATGTGATCGCCGACGCCGTAGGTGCACCATCCCAGCGCGAGCTCGCTCAAGTCGCCGGTGCCGACCACCAGCCCGCCGCGCAGGTTGGCCAATCGAAAAAGATGGCTGGTGCGCTCGCCCGCCTGCACGTTCTCGAACGTGACGTCGTAGACCTCTTTGCCCTCCGCATAAGGATGTCCGATGTCCTTGAGCATCTGCATGCAACTCGGCCGGATGTCTATTTCGTCGGTCGAGCAGCCGAGCGACTTCATCAGGCGTCGCGCCTGTTCGAGAGTGCGCGCGCTGGTCGCAAAGCCGGGCATCGTGACGGCCAGAATGTTCTTGCGCGGCGCGCCGAGCCGGTCCATCGCGCGCGCACATACGAGCAGCGCGTGGGTCGAATCGATTCCGCCTGAAATTCCTATCACCACGCGCTCGAGGCCGGTCGAGCGCAGGCGCGTCGCGAGGCCTTGAACCTGGATGTCGAAGACTTCGGCGCATCGCTCGTCGCGCGTCGCGGGATCGGATGGAACATAAGGGAACCGCTCGTAGCGCCGCTCCAGCGCCATCTTGCCGCGCCGCGGCAATTCCCCCGAAAATGAAATCCGTCGAAAGCGCCGCACCCGCTCGAGCTCGCGATGCGCCGTGTCGCCGAACGTGTTTTGGCGCATCCGCTCCTGCGACAGCCGCTCGAGGTCGATTTCCGCGCAGATCACCTGCGGCTGATCCTTGAAGCGCTCCGACTCCGCGACGATATTGCCGTTCTCAGCGATCAGCGCATGGCCGTCCCACGCGAGATCGGTCGTCGATTCGCCCGCGCCGGCCCCCGAATACGCATACGCCGCGATGCATCGCGCGGACTGGCTGGCGACCAGCGCGCGCCGGTAGTCGGCCTTGCCAATCGTGATGTTCGACGCGGACAGGTTGAGCAGCATCGTCGCTCCCGCCAGCGCCGCATACGACGACGGTGAAATCGGCACCCACAGGTCCTCGCAAATCTCGGCGTGAAAGGTGAGCAGCGGCTGCTCCTCGTGCTGGAAGATGAGGTTGTTGCCGAACGGGACGGCGCGATTCCCGGCCAGGTCTATCTCGTTGCGCGTCGCGGCGTCGGCCGAGCTGAATTGCCGCGGCTCGTAGAATTCGCGGTAGTTCGGCAAATTGGTCTTCGGCGCGACGCCGAGAATCCGCCCGCGATGAATCACGATCGCGCAGTTATATAGATGATGATCGACCTGCAGCGGTGCCCCCACCACACTGACAATGGAAAGCTTGGCTGTCGCCTCGGCCACTGCGGCGATTGCGTCCAGGCATGCGTCGAGCAGCGCGCGTTGCTGAAACAGGTCGTCGCACGAATAGGCAGTCAGTCCCAATTCGGGGAACAGCGCGAGCACCGCCTTGCGCTCGGCAGCCTCGCCGATGAGCGCGACGGTATGTTCGGCATTGTAAGCGGGGTCCGCGACGCGAACTGACGGCACTCCAACCGCGATTCTGACGAAATCGTGATTGTAGAGATTAAAAAAGTTGCCGTTGTTGTTTCGGGTCACGTCGCCTGCTCTTAACAAGACTGTGCCGATTGTGGACCTCCCGTACAAGATTGCCCGCTTCGGAGGGATGCGTCGGCTCGATGCCGCGTTGCCGTTTTTGTGTTCAGCCGAGCGCCTCCGTGCCTGATT
>JBAWCX010000082.1:0-9222 GCA_049590495.1 Binatus sp. (SeqCode) | reverse complement strand
GGCACCCCCTTGACCCTTGCCAGGCGCTGCCAGTCGCGGCGCGCATATTCGCCCTTGAGCGGCGTGCGGCTTAGCCCCTGCGCGCCTGTGATTTTGAATGCGGCGCCGAGCGTGAAAGGCCGCCACGCGACTGTCCGGCCGTGGCGCTCGGCAAGCGCCTCGATTTCGAGCGCGGCGAAATAGGCATAGCCCGAAGCAAAGTCGAACCAGAACTCGATTGGCGCCCCGCTGCGCTGCCGCGTATCGCTCATTTTCCGTTTCCGTTGCCTCGCGAGGTCAGGGTCATCATCGTGACGAATCTCAACTCGCGCATGATACCTCCTGACGCAAACAAGACTGTTTACCCGAACACATCAGTTGTGGGCAATGTCTCAGTTTCAAAACGACCCAGTAAGCCTTGCACACGAAAGCCGTTCGAGCTATCGAGCGGGCTGGAATTGAAAACTAAAAAAGGAAATCCCCGCTAAATTGTTCTATTGGATCTATAACTATTCGTCCCTGTTGATAGGTGCGCTGTTCGCTTTCGTATTCGTCGCCGCAACATGCCTGGTAATTTTTTTCTTTCGCCGTTTTTTCCGCCCCTGGATCCACAGGGATCGGCCTGCCAATGAAATGGTGGGTCTCGCTTTCTCTGGTTTTTCCATGCTCTACGGGATTCTGGTCGGGCTGCTCGCGGTTGCCGCTTATCAGAATTTTTCCGCCGTGGACGACATCGTCACCAACGAAGCCTCGAGCCTTGAGGCACTGTATCGTGATCTTCGCGCCTATCCGCAGCCGATGCGTGGCAGATTGCAAGATGAGCTGCGCGATTACACCCGTTACGTGATCGATCGGAGCTGGCCAGATCAAAAAAAGGGCATCCTGCCTGCCGAAGAATCCCAGCGGGTATCGGAGTTTATTGCTGGCCTGATGGCGTTCCAGCCGTCAGACAAGAGCGAGGAAATCACTCACGCCGAGACCTTGCGGCAGTTAAATAATTTTGTCCAACTCCGGCGGATTCGGCTCGCCAATGTCACCAGGGGAATTCCGGCCGTCCTATGGTGGGTGGTCGCTCTCGGCGCATTGATCAACATAATTCTGATCGCGATGCTCGACATGGAACTACATGTCCATCTGATTCTCGGCAGCACCCTGGCCGCCTTCCTTGGCGTCGTGATCTTCCTCATCGCCGCGATGGACAATCCGTTCCGTGGCGAATTCAGCCTCGGCTCGGAGGAGTTCCAGGCGGTCTACGACACTACCATCAAACCAAATGACGCCGTGAACAGATCCATGGAGCTTCTGATCAGCAAGACGGAGAAATTGGGAACGCCCAAGCTCGAAGTGAAAGACTCGGTTGCGGGCAAGGAAGTCCCTGGCCTGTATTTTGGCACGACCAAGATGAATAATTCCTTCGACGTGGTCGACGAGGTCGTAAAAGAAAACAGCGGAACGGCCAGCCTCTTCGTGAAGGCTGGCGACGAGTACGTCCGAGTCGCGACGAACGTCAAGAAGGACAACGGTTCGCGCGCGATCGGAACAATCCTGGACCCCAATGGCCCGGCCATCCAGGCGATCAAGAAGGGCGGACAGTTTTATGGAGAGGCGACCATCCTGGGCGAGCCTTACATGACGGGCTACGAGCCGATCAAGGACGCATCGGATAACGTCATCGGCATCTACTATGCCGGATATAAAAAATAGCAGTGCGATCAGTGCGTCACTTCTTTGCCTCAGTGCCTTGATCTCCACCAGCCGACTCTCCTGTGAACCGTCGATGCGCAATCGCCGCCGGCTGATGTTCTGCGCGCTGCTGATGTGGGTCGTGGCGCTTTGGTTGGCGCCGACGTCATCCATTGCGGCCGATCCGTTGGAACTCGCCAAGCGTGACTGGTCGGTCAAGGCGCCCGACAGCCTCGCGGCTCATCCACCGTCGAATGAGAGTGTCGCCGCGCTCCTGGAGGAATTGAGCGGGTCCGATGGGATCGATTCCGTCCAGTTCGCCGATCTGCATCACAGCGGAACCTTTTCGATGGTGGTCGAACAGGGCGCAACCCGGTGTGGCGGTTCAGGCGTCGTTATCGTCGACCGGACCCCGGGCGGCTTCGAAATCTATAGAACGGAGGAAGAAGGCCGGCCGCAGGACGATGAACTCATCGAAGACATCAACCAGGATGGAAATTTCGAACTAGTGCTCGATACCACCTATATTTTTCACGAGTGCGTATCATGGGACACGGTCTTCCCCGTGATTTACGCATGGACCGGCACGAAATACAGCAACGTTACAAATGGCTTCCGGAAGTTCTATCAGCGCAAGCTCGAGCAGCTCAAATCGAAGATCGCGGCGAGCGATGCCAAGCAAAAAACCCTTGCCGTTTGCCGGAAGGTGTGGGCGTCAGCAGAGCATGATCCACGTTGCGATCCGGCTTCGTTGGCTCTCACCGACGATGACGGGAATGAGGAGAACTGGCGGATCGAGGCGGCAGCGATCGAGCGCCTGCTGGGTCTTCGCGCGAATGCCGGCCTCGACTACGCGATCGAGCTGTCACACAGCGACGACTGGGGGGACCGCCTGCTTGCCGCGCAGATTCTCGACGACATCCAGACCGCAGAAGCGCGCAGTTACCTGACCACGCTGAGCGGCGACCATTGCCGGCTCGTTGCGGCGATTGCATCCAGTGCGCTGAAGTCGGCGCGGCCGCGTCCTTACGAGTGGCTCTTCGGCGAAGCGGTCTCGTTTAAGGATGTGGAAGCCGCCGCCGCGGATCAGCAGTGATATCGCGGTATGACCGCAGTCCTCGTCGTCGCCGACAGGGCTAGCGCCCGCCGCGCGGAGCTGAAGTCCTGGCCAGGCCCGGGAACATCCTGTTGATCGCTCTGGCGAGCGCTTCTGGCCGGCGAGATAACACCAGGTTCACTACTCCGTCGGCGTCCATGACTTCGTAATCTTCGGGCGCGAGGAACGGAAATGCGCGATGAGGGTGTAGCTCCCAGCCCCGGAAACCCTGCTCGACCAGGTAGGCCACGAGCGCGGTAGGGCTGCTGCCAGCTTCATATAAGGCACTCGCGTCCACTTCCACGGCCAGGACCGCGTCGGGATTGCGCAAGACCGAGTCGCGCAAACCTTTCACCACGAACTGGTCGTAGCCCTGCGCGTCAACCTTGATCAGTTTGATAGCGCCGGCCGGTAGCGCCGCCAGGACGTCGTCGCCCACTTCAACTGCGATTGATTCATATTGCTCGCCATCCTCGCGTTCCGAAACGATCCGGTTGTCTCCCCAGTTGCGGGAATTAATCCGCAGCCACCGGGTCTCTTTTCGCTCTCCCAGCGCCGCTCGCTCGGCGACCACGTTGGTAACATTGTTGAGGCGTAGATTCTCGAGCAGCAGCCGATACTCGCGCGGACTCGGCTCGAACGCGAACACTTTGCCCGCTGGCCCGACGCATTCGCTGAGCGCCAGCGTGTGCCAGCCGATGTTGGCGCCCACGTCGATACATATGCCGCCGCTGAGATCCAACAAGCGGAACAGCGCGAGCAACTCGGGCTCCCAGGTTCGCACCCGGAACAGGGTGCTGCCGATCGCGATGTCGCGCAGGTCAATCCGGAGGCGAAAATGATCGGCGGCGATGACCGCCCGCGGATAGAGACGCCGGCGGAAAGGCGCGCTCCAAGTGTGCCAGAGATAGCGAAGATCCAAGGTGTCCGCCGCTCCGCCCACTCAGCCGGCGGAGCGTGTTTCGCCTGCGGCCGCCATCCGGCGGAATTCGTCGACGTCGCGCATCAATTCATCGTAGCTGCCGCACGCGCGGATCCGGCCGTCGGCGATGAAGATCAGCCGATCGCAATGCTTGACCGTGGCCAGGCGATGGGCGATCACGAGCAGGGTCTTGCGGCCTTGCAGCGACTCAATCGCGCTCGTCACGTCGGCCTCGGTGACCTGGTCGAGTGCGGAGGTGGCCTCATCGAATACCAGCAGGTCGGGATCGTGATAGAGCGCGCGGGCGATCCCGACGCGTTGCCGCTCGCCGCCCGAGAAGCGAACACCGCGTTCACCGACCACAGTGTCGAGGCCGGCCGGCAGCGTCGCGACCAACTGATCGAGCTGCACCATCCGGACCACGGCGCGCACGCGATCAAGGTCGATCTCGGCGTCGGCGAAGCCGAACGCAATGTTGCGAGTCAGGCTGTCGTCGAGCAGAAAGATTGATTGCGGCACGTAGCCGATCCGATGCTTCCAGGCGAACCGCCGATCGGACAGGTCCCGGCCGTCGATCAGGATGCGGCCCGAGGAGGGAGTGAGCAATCCCACCAGCAGGTCGGCGAGCGTGCTCTTGCCTGCGCCAGTCGGTCCCACGACGCCGATTGATTCGCCACGGCGAATCGTCAGCGAGATCTCATACAGCACCGGTCGCCCGGCTTCGGCATAGGCAAACGATACGCGCTCGAATTCGATTGCGCTCTGGAGCATCACGGCATGACTGTCGTCAGCCTCCGCTTTGTTGCGCTCGCGACCGGCGATGAGCAGATAGTCGTCGTAGAGATTGTTGGCCGAGTGCGCTGAGCCGCGGATCTGATTGATTCGCCACGCGATCCGGTTGACGGACGGAACGATCCGGAACGCGGCATAGGAGAACAGCGCCAGCAGCGGCAACCCTTCGGTGCGGACTGCGCCCCTTGCGCTCAGCAGGCCTATCACGACCAGCGCCCCGCCCACGAACAGGGTCTCGGTGAACAACGGCGCGCTGGTCTCCAGGGTCTTGGCGAGGTATCCGAGTCTGAGGATGCCGCGCAGTTTTTGCTCGATCGCGCCGACAAAAAACGGTTCGCGGCCGAGCACTTTGATCTCCTTCACACCGCCGAAGGTCTGCTGGAGATCGCGCAGAATGCCGCGTGACAGCCGGTCCTTGCCGGATCCATAGCGATGCGCCATCGCGCGCGTGAGCCGCAGCAGCAAGGCGAGTCCGCCGCCCAGCAGGCATCCGGCGACCAGGGTGATCTTTGGCGCGGTGTACACCAGCACCGCGGCGATGCTCGCGGCGGACAGAGCTTCCGATACCACGGCGACGGCAGGTAGCATTCCTTCTTCGCAGACCCGGTTCACCGCGGCGTCGACGTTCCAGATCAGATCGGCGGAGTTGCGGCGCAGATAGAACGGATAGGGCATCGCGAGATAGCCCCTCATCATCGTACTTTTGAGCGCCACCACCGATTCACCCACGACCTTGTGGCCGAAGTACTCCATGCCGAGGGCGAACAGGTTCTTGACCACGTAAAAAAGCGCGACCAGTCCGGTCAGCGCGACGATCTGGGCCTGGGCGCTATGCCACGGCAGCATCGTCGCGACCCTCGAGACGACCGGCAGGCGCGTGATCGCGGGCGGATCGCTGATGATCTTGATGAGCGCGAACACCGCCCCGGCCGCTATGGCCTCGAGCGTGCCCCGCAGGAACGCGATCGGCGCGAGTAACGCCCAGCGCCATCGGATCGCGCCGGGAAGCATCGCAAAGCAGCTGGACAAAACTCGGAAGGCTGGGAAGCGCGAGCTCCGACCGTCTGATGCGCCGCTATTCAAATCTTTAACTGCGGGAGTTGCCAACCGTTTCCTCGACGATCTGTTCGAGCTGCGCGCCGAAGGCCGCTTTCGAAAACTTTGCGGCCACGTGCGCCCTGCCCGCCCGGCCCAGTCGATCGGCACCTTCGGGGTCCGCCACCAGGCCGGCGAGAGCGTCGGCGAAAGCGGCCGGCGTGGCCGGGCAGAGCAGGCCCGTGGCGCCATCCACGATCGTCTCCGCCGGACCGCCAGTGTTCACCGATATCACCGGTCGCGCGGCGGCCATCGCTTCCAACGGCACGTAGCCGAAATGCTCATACTCCGAGGTATAAACCACGCATCGACAGCGCGAAAGAAGCTCGCGAATCTGCGCGTCGTCGGGCGAGCGCAGAAAGACCACTTTGCCGGTCAGCGCAAGCCGGTCCGTCAGCGCTTGCAGCTCGCGCAAGACTTCGTGGTTCTGGCCGCTGCTGTCGTCGAAGCCGCCGGCGATCACCAGTTGTACACGGCGGAAGATTTCGGGCGACAGCCGCGACTCGAGCCCGGCCAACGCCTCGATCGCGAGGCCGGTGTTCTTTCGCCGATCGTAGCGGTTGATCGCGAGCAGCATGATCGAGTCGTCGGGCGCGGTACGGCCGTTGCTCGCGAAGCGCGCGACGTCAACCCCGGGGTAGAGGAGCCGCGGCGGGCCGAGCCGCGGGAACGTGCGACCGATAATCGAGGCCGTGAATCTGCTGTTGGCGATCACCAGATGCGCCATGCCGATGGCGGTTCGTTCCGACCAGTCGATGGGTACGCGGTACCAGCGGTAGAGACCGCCGAGTTGCGAGGCGAGTAGCCGGTCGGGGAAATGACAGTAGAAGAGGATCTTGGCCCGCGTCATCAGCCGCAGTATCGGAATCGATTGTGACACCAGGTCAGCGAAGATCACGTCGAAGTGCTCGCGGCTCATCGCCAGGCGCAGGGCAGCATAGCAGGTCCGGCCGATATTAAGTGGCGCAATCATGCGGTCGGCGATGTCGAGCGGCAGGAAGTCCCCGTAGGTGCGGACCTCGACCGCGCCGTCACGCGCGTCGTGAAGACTACGCTCGCGCTCGTGACGCGAGGTGAAAATCGTGACGCGATGGCCAGCCTGCTGAAGACAGCTTGCGGCGTCGAGCACCAGGCGTTCGGCGCCTCCGACGCCCAGCTGAGGATGCACGAACCCGATCCGCATCGCTCGACTCATAGCAGCCCGTCGCGACGGTCAATCCGCAAATACATGAGCCGCCTCGGTGTTCCATCCATCGCGCCAGGAAATCCGGGGCTGGCCGCGGACCTGGTCGCGCAGGCGATCGAGCAGCGGCGTATGGCCGGGAAAGCCTTCGAACAATTCGAAGAGCTGGGCTGCCAGCTGTTCGGCGTCGGCGAACAGGAGGCCATTGGCGCCGTGATGCACCTGCTCTGCGAGAACGGGACCGTAGTCCAGCGCAGACACCGGCACTCCAGCACCGAACAGATCAGCGATCTTCATCGGCAGGTCGATTCCCGAGACCGACCTGTGACACGAGACGCCGAGGTCGGCGCATCCCAGCAATAGCGCGTAATCTTCGGCCGCGAGCCACAGCGTGCGCAGATGGATTCTCCGCAGCGTCAACTTCCGGATCTCTTCCTCATATTGATCGCGCAGCGGGCCACGGCCCGTGATAAGAATCAGCAGTTCAGGGAAGCTCTCGCCCGTTCGAGCCATTTCATCGCAACGCACCGCGGCCCGAATCAGAATCGAAATGTTTTCATCGGCGGTCCAGCTCGTCGGGCATACGATAATCGCGGGACGCCGGCCGTCGTCCTGAGCGGGAGCGACGCCCGCCAGGAGGCGTCGCAGCACGGCCGGTCGCGACTCGGGCGGCGTCGGCGCGAACATCTCCGCGGGACGATCGTACAGGACGACCGCGCCTGGAATCTGCCAGTGCGCGCGAAGCTCGGACTGCATCGCGCGCGAGACGCACAGATGCGCGTCAGCGCGGCGTCCGACCGCGCGCTCATGCCATCGCAACATTCGCACCGCCCAGTGATCCGATCCCAGCCTGAGCGCGAGCATCGCATGGCTGAAGTTATGCCAGTCGACTACGAGCCGCGCCGATCTAAGTCGCGCGGCGACCAGCGCGATCATCAGGGTTGGGACGGCCGGGGGATTCTGCACCAGCACTACGTCCGGTTTGCCGACGATCAGCAGAAGTTTCCACAGCAGGCCCAGACCCTGCCCGCAGAGCCGCATGAATTGCCAGGCCACGAACAGGACCCCCGGCAAACGGCGCGCGGCCGCGAGCGGTGCGCGCGTGAGATGCATCGTGATCCGCGGATGATCGCTGACTGCCCGAAACGGCGCCGAGCCGGCATACGCAATCACGTCTACATCGCGGCCCGAATCGGCCAGCGCCAGCGCGTGATACTGCATGCGGGGACTTTGGCCGAAATCCCCGAGGACGACAATCACTACTCGCATACGCCTGTTTCGCTGACTGCTGTTGATAAGGTCCGCAGGCGGTTGTGTCAACCGCGCGTTGTTTGGAATACCTTGCCGAGGGAGGCCGTTCGCTCTATACGCCCAGTTGGAATCGGAGAGCCACACGGAAATCCCGGTTAACAATCTAGACGTGAGAGGAAAGTCTTCGCAGGAAGACAGGGCGCTCGCGGAGTGTCCTCTGTCTGTAGTCATACCCACCGCCCAGCCATGGCCGGAGATGCGCGGTGTCCTGGATTCGGTATACGAGCAGACGCGCGCTCTGGGAGCGGAGCTAATCGTGGTCGATGGAAACGCCCATAGCTTGTGCGAGGATCACGGTTACGCAGGGGTGCGATGGCTGCGCCGACCCGGCTACGACGTGTTTCAACTACGCGCTATCGGTCTCGCCGAAGCCCGCGGCGAGGTTGTTGCCGTCACTGAAGACCATTGCCGGGTGGCGCCCGACTGGTGCGAGCAAGTGCTGCGCGCGCATCGAGAGAATCCGCACGCAGCCGCGATAGGTGGCGTGGTTGACAATGGCGCCGTCGACAGTCCGTGGGATCGAGCGGCTTTCTTCATCTCAAGCGGTGCGTTTCTGCCGCCTATACCAAACGGAGAGCGTCCCATCATCAACGGTCAGGCGAACATTTCTTATAAACGCTGGGCGTTGCCCGAGAAGCTGCCGCCCCACGGTATGGTAGTGACCGATTACACGAGGGACCTGCGTGCTTCTGGCCAAATCCTGATTAACGACGACAGCCTGGTGGTCGTCCACGTCCTGCCGCTTAGTGCGCTTGGTAATTGTCTGATCCACTATCACGACGGTCGCTGCAGTGCCGGGTTCGCGCGAGCCAGGTTAGGTCGCGCACAAAGCACATACCATGTTTTGCGCGAACTCCTGATGCCTCTTCGAGTCGCTAAAGATACTGTGCGGATCGTTGCCCGGATGGTCGTCCGCAAGCCGGCATACCGGTGGCAGGCCGTGATGAGCTGGCCGCTAATGGTCGTGATTCTGCACTTCCATGCCGCCGGCGAACTGATGGGCTATCTATATGGTCCCGGGAACAGCCCATACGGAATGCGCTAGAAATCCAACGACTATCGAAACACTGGGAAAAAGCAGTAATGTTGATTGCTCCAATATGTTTTTATTGCTAAAGAAACGCGTTACCCGATTTGGATTGTGGTCGGCGAGGTGGAGAG
>JBAWCX010000081.1:0-12536 GCA_049590495.1 Binatus sp. (SeqCode) | reverse complement strand
GTGCAGGGGTCACCCCTGCCCAGGGATGCGCGAAACCCACGGTGGGTTTCGCATACGATAAAGTTCCCCCTTTTGCTCTCCGCTCCGCGTGCGCGAGCAGGCGTTTCTCGGTTGCGATCTTCCTGTTAGCTTCTTTCACGATGACTGCTGCGGTTACAGATTCGATTGCTACCGCCCGTCGGCGCGAATCCGGCGCGCTGCCGCATCCGCGGCGTGGTTTGCTTACCGGATGGGGGCGTTATCCGCTCTCTGAGAGCGATATCTATCGGCCTGATAAAATTGCTGAGCTGCAGGCGGTCGTGACCGCGGACGAATCGTCGCTGATTGCGCGTGGCGCGGGGCGGGCTTATGGCGATGCGGCGCTTAACGATCAGAGCCGGGTCGTCGACCTTACGCGGCTCAATCGGATGCTGTCCTTTGACCCGTCCAGCGGCCTGCTGCGATGCGAGGCCGGCGTGACCATCGCGGAGTTGATCGACGTATTTCTTCCGCGCGGTTTTTTTCCGCCGGTGACGCCCGGCACCCGCTTCGTCACGCTCGGCGGCTCGATTGCCGCCGACGTGCACGGCAAGAATCACCATCGCGATTCTTCACTCTCCTCGCACGTGATCAGCTTCGACCTGATGATCGCGTCGGGCGATGTGATCCGATGCTCGCGCGAAGAAAACGCCGCGTTTTTCTGGGCGACGATTGGCGGGATGGGTCTCACCGGCGTGATCCTGGAACTTGAACTGAGGATGCGGCGCGTCGAGAGCGCGTATCTGGAGGGCGAGGTGATCCGCGCGGGAAATATCGACGCGGCGATCGAGGCCTTCGAGCGTATCGACGCGCAGTACGGCTATTCGGTCGCGTGGATCGATTGCAACAGCGGCAAGTCCGCGCTGGGACGCTCGGTGCTGAACGTCGGCAACTTTGCGACGCTCGATCAGCTGCCGCGAAATCTCGCGCAGAATCCGCTGAGCACGATGCCGAAGCTCAGCCCGCTGGTGCCGTTCGATTTTCCCGGGTTCGCGCTGAACTCGCTGTCCGTCAGGGCGTTCAACGCGCTCATCTATGCGTTCGGTCGCGACAAAGCGGCGCACACTATCTTCGACTGGGAGAGTTTTTTCTATCCGCTCGATTCGATCCGCAACTGGAACCGAATCTACGGCAAACGCGGCTTCGTGCAGTATCAATGCGTGTGGCCGCCCGACGAGAGCCGCGCGGGCCTGGTCGAGGTGCTCGAGGCTATCAGCCGCAGCGGGCGCGGGTCGTTCCTCGCCGTGCTCAAGAAATTCGGCGAGCAGGACGGCCTGCTGTCTTTCCCGATGCCCGGCTACACGCTCGCGCTCGACTTCCCGGTGACGGACGGGCTGCTCGAATTTCTTGATTCTCTCGACGCGATGGTGCTGAAGCGCGGCGGGCGCGTCTACCTGGCCAAGGACGCGCGCATGTCGCCCGAGACGTTCCGCGCGATGTATCCGAATCTTGGCAAGTGGCAGGAGGCGAAGGCTCTCGCCGATCCTGACAACCGTTTCTCGTCGAGCCTGTAGCGCAGGCTTGGGAAGGATCCGGCCTGAAGAGCGATCGACGATGACTAAAGTTTTGATTCTTGGCGCCACCAGCCCGATAGCGCGCGCACTCGCCCTTCGCTTCGCGTCCGACGGTGCGAGTTTGTACCTCGCCGCCCGCAACGCCGAGGAGGCGCGCCGCGTCGCCGAAGACGTCAGCGCTCGCGCGGGAGTGACCGCGCTTGCGGGGACCTTCGACGCGTCGGACTTCGCCTCGCACGACGAATTCGTCCGCCGCGCCGCGAGCGAGCTCGGCGGACTCGACGGCGTCGTACTATGCTTCGGCACGCTCGGCGACGAGGACGTCGCGCAAACCGACCCCGGCGCCGCGCTCGCGACGCTGCATCAGAACTTCACCGGCGCGGTGTCTTTGATCACGCTGGCCGCGCGCCATCTCGAACAGCAACGCTCCGGATTCATAGTCGTGATCGGATCGGTCGCGGGCGAGCGCGGGCGCAAGAAAAATTACGTGTACGGCTCGGCCAAGGGCGCGCTCGCGCTGTTCACGCAGGGGCTCCGCGGGCGGCTCGCCGCCAGCAACGTGCATGTGATGACGGTGAAGCTCGGCACGGTCGATACGCGGATGACCTGGGGACGCGAGGGCGCGCTGCTAACGATTGCGCCGGCCAAGGCCGCCGATCTGATATACGCGGCGTATCGCAAACGCGCCGAAGTGGTGTATGTGCCGTGGTTCTGGCGCTTTATCATGGGCGCAGTGCGGCTAATTCCCGAAAGCCGTTTCAAACGCCTGAGTTTCTAGTTGGCACTCTGCAGCCAGTCATCGAGCTCATTTTACGCCAAATAGCCTCCTTTCAGCTCCGAGGAGCGCGCTTTCGACCCGTTAGGCGATATCCTGTATCGATTAAATCCGCCTATGAGTTAGAAATTACGCCCGGAGTGACCAGTAGTGTTCAGAATTGACTTAAGCGTGGCCCTTCAGTAGTCGGTCAGCTTCAGCTTTCCGGAAACCAAATCACAGGGGAGGGACTCAAATGAGTTACCGCATGGATCTGGAGGAGCGCTTCGAAGCCATTGCTGCGAGGCTCGAGCGCGTCGAAAAAATCAACCGGCTGATGAAAGTCTGGGGCGCGATCGCGATTGCGACGCTGATCGCGGCCGGACCATTCGCCTCAAACGTCATGGCCAAGGCGAAACCGAAGGCCGTTACCGCCTCGGCGTTCAATCTGGAATCGAACGGCGAGATTGTGGCAACGCTTGGAATATTGGATGGAAAGCCAAACCTGGTCTTCTATGATTCCACAGGAAAGACTGTCGTCGACGTCGGAATTAATGGGGCAGCCCTGCCAACAGGTCATGCAGCAGGCCTCGCTGTTTTGGACGGTAATGAGGACATACCTGGCACCGGTAAAGTCAGGACCAGTGTTGGAGTAACCCCCAGCGGACCTCTGGCAGGAGTAGGTGAAGGTACCTTCGATGGCAACGGTGTTTTGCGATCGTCGGTAGGTTCGGCCGTCGACGGCTCCTCCGCTGGGGTTGGATTTCTCGACGCGACGGGCGTGACCAGGACCGGGCTGACATACGACCCTGCCACCAACTTCACTGGTTTCTTTAGCGATGACCCAAGCACTAAGACCCGCTCGGCGGTGGGTTCCGGCGTTGACGGTACTTTCAGCGGGTCATTTATCTACGACGCAGCCGGAGACCTCCGTGACCAAACCATCTATGTTCCTTCCGCCAATTTTAACGGGACCCAGAGCCAAGATGGAGCCGGCCACCCGCTTGCGTCGGTGGGCAATTTCCTGGTCGACGACGCGCCGCACCTCATTCAAGCGAACGAGTCGTTCATGACTCTCTCAGATACTTCTCTGCCCCGCATCTTCGAGTTCCAGAACAGCACGAACCAAGGCGGCCTCGACTACAATCCGGGCGCCTTCCCAACTCCCGATGATGGTAATGGTTGGGGTAGTCCCTAGCAGCTAGCGACGTCAACCAGCTCAGGGCCTGCACGGTGTCATACCGTCGCGGGCCCTTTCTTATCTCAGCCTTATACTTCGTGGACCTTCGAGGTCGAGCGCAGCTTCTAGCACTCCGTGTCAACCGCTATGATTCGACTAGCGAGGTGGAAGACGAAAATGAAGCCTGTGTTGGCCACTCTGGTCGCGCTCACGGTTCTGTCGATCACCAACTCGCCGCGAGCGGGCGTCAGTCCCGGAGATACGATCACGAAGGACGAGGCCGACAAGGTTACCGACCTCGTTAGTCCGGGGAATCTGATCCTGGTGAAGCAGGGCATGACGATGAAGATCGTGCCGACCGACCGGCTCGAATGGCCGCCGCCATACAAATCGGCGACTGAGAAATATTCGCCGCAGGTGAGTCTCGCGCCGGACGGCACGCTGAAGGGTTATGCGGCCGGGCTGCCGTTTCCGCTGGTCGATGCGAACGATCCGAATGCGGCGCTGAAAGTGATGTGGAATTTCAGCTACCGGCCGCTCTACACCGACGACGCGATATCGAAGAACGTCGAAATAGCGAGCTACCGGCCGGGCTCGTCGCCGGCCGATCCGGTCGAGCACTTCACGATCGGCAACGTGGGATTTTACAACAACACCGGCCGCACCGAAGTGAATCCCGTGCCGACCAATCCGGAGGTGACGACGGCGGGAATCCGGTACCGGTTCGGCGCGTATCCGTTTCTGGAGCCGTCGGAGATGCGCGGATTCGGATTTATCCGCTACCGCAGTATCGATCCGAAGATCGAGGATAACAGCTGGATGTTGAACCCGCGCTCGCGGCGTGTGAACCGGGCGTCGGCCACCGAACTGTCGGACGTCCTGGGAATTTACCAGCCGGGCGCGGGCGCAGGAGCGGGCGCCGCCACTTACGCGAGCAACCTCGATCCCGATTCGTTCTTTGGCTTCGCGGCGAAGATCGAGGATTTCAACTACAGGTTCCTCGGCGAGAAGGCGATGCTCGCGGTCGTCAACGCGGAGAACTCTCCGGCCAAGGCGTGCCCGAGCGACGGCGGACGCACTATCTGTCCTGAGAACTGGGAAATGCGCCAGCTGTACGTTGTCGAGGCGGACGCGAAGCAGACCTCGATGCTGGGCAGCGGCGTTTCGATTCCGAAGCGGATTTTTTATATCGACTCGGAAGGATGGTTCATCACCGCGTCGGATCAATACGATCGCGACGGCAAGCTGTGGAAGACGATCGCGACGTTCAATGCATACCGCGACCGGCCGGTTCCCGACGCGCGCGTGGCGATCTGGCCGTTCAAGCGGATGTTCCAGACGGCTTTGGTCGACGAAGATATCGGGACCGGCTTCTCGACCGTCGTGCTGTCGCCGGGGGTTGAGACCGACGAGCACGAGAGCTGGTATATCAACATGGGAATCGCGACCGGCAACTTTTTCAATCCCGCGACCATGTCCAACGCCGCGCACTAGGAATCAAACGTGAAACCCGCGGTGGGTTTCACACTTCCTTCGGCAGGGGTGACCCCTGCACCCAGTGATTTTGCTTTGCGCGACGTGCTGGGTGAACTATAAGTGAGAAATCTTCTGGGCGTGCGGAGTCATCAGCAATGCCGAATCCTCTCGAAGGAATTCAGAAACTCGATTTCAGCGGCGCCGTCGATGCCGACGGGCATATCCTCGAGGACGCCGGTCTTTGGGATCGCTATATCGAAGCGAAGTACAAAGATCGCGCGGTAAGAATCGGCACCGACGCCAAGGGGCTCGAATACCTCGAGGTCGAGGGACGGCCCTCGAAGATTTTCAGCGGCGGCCGGCTCGGCGGGCTGTCCGCGATGGGTGCGACACGCGACGACCAGCGGCATATCGCGCCGACCTACGGCGGCCACGCTCCGTTCGGTGCGATGGACGCGAAGGAGCGCCTCAAGCGCATCGAGGCTGAAGGTCTCGCCGCCGCATTCCTGTACCCCACCATGAGCCTGCTGTGGGAGACCGAGACGGAAGATGCGGAGCTCGCTCAGGCCTGCACGCGCGCCTATAACCGGTACATCGTGGACTTCTGCTCTGAGAGCGGCGGCAAGTTGATTCCGATCGCGCATCTGTCGCTCGGCGATCCGGCCGCGGCGGCTGCCGAACTCGAACGCGCGGTCAAGGCGGGATGCAAGGGCGGATGGGTCGCGCAATTCGTGATGACGCGCAAGCCGCACGCGCATCCCGATCACGACGTGCTGTTCGCCAAGGCGCAGGAACTCGACGTGCCGCTCGGGATTCATCCGTCGCTCGAGCCCGTGTGGGCGGCGCCAGGGCGTTACGATCGGAAGTTCATGCGCGGAAATTATTACTTTTTGAATATCGTCGCCGCCGATGCCATTCGTCATGCGTTCACGAGCTTCTTCCAGTACAGCACTTTCGACAAATTCCCGAAGATGCGCCTGGTGCTGCTCGAGGCGGGCGCGGGATGGATCGATTACTGGCTGGGCAGGCTTGACGCCGTCTATGCCAGCGCGATGGGCCGCACGGTGTCGCTCAAGGAGAAGCCGAGCTTCTACTTCGATCGCAACTGCTGGATTTCGGCGGATCCCGACGAGCGCTCGCTGCCCGCGATGGTCGAGCTATGCGGCGCCGACAAATTTTTCTGGGCGTCGGACTTCCCGCATCCCGATCACGTCGGCAACTATATCGAAGAAGTCGAGGAGCTGGCGCACAAGTTGCCGCCCGCCGCACGCGCAAAAGTGATGGGCGAGAACGTGATGAAGGTGTACAAGTGCGCGCTGCCGCAATAAAAGACGCCTCGCGAAAATCCGCGCATCCCAGGCCGGCTCGTCCGACTTTCTCCAGCGACGTCGAAACGCTGCGGCGGGTCGCGTTCAGCTTTCCAGGCGTCGAGGAAGGGACCTCTTACGGCACGCTGGCGTATCGCGTGGGGAAGAAATTCATCTGCCGAATGAAAGAAGACGGTGAGTCGCTTGCGATACGGATGGAATTTGGCGAGCGTGAGATCCTGGTCGAAGGAGAGCCCGAGACGTTCTACTTCACCGAGCACTATCGCAACTACCCGATGGTGCTGGTACGGCTACCGAAGGTGCATCCCGACGAGCTGAAACGAATCTTCGGCAACGCGTGGCGCCGCTTCGCATCGAAGAAATTGCTGAACGAAGCGGAGAATCGATAGGGGCGCACATGTCGGATCTGAAGTTTCTGAAAGAGTACTCGGGTCAGACAGTCGAGCAACTACTGTCATTGGAAGGCGAGTACCGGATAGATTCGCTGGTC
Source organism: Binatus sp. (SeqCode) (assembly GCA_049590495.1). Taxonomy (GTDB): domain Bacteria; phylum Desulfobacterota; class Binatia; order Binatales; family Binataceae; genus Binatus. Next base: position 5,776 of record JBAWCX010000081.1, on the reverse strand, counting down.
TTGGCGTTCGAGCAGGCCTTGGATCAAAGAATGGCGCGTGAAGGAAGGGACAGTCTTAGTCTCGGCGGCGAAGAACAAGTTATTCTCGCGATTGAGGCACTGGAACGCGAGGTTAACAACGGCGGGTATAGTCTGTTTTTCGAAAACTCTACACGGGAGCTCGCCCCCATCATCGTGCGAGCACTCGTTCGTATCGGATGCCCGAGAACGGCTGAGATAACTCAAAGGGCGCTCGACGCGCTTCATCTTCCGATTCTCAGTGTTGAGGCGATTGAGGCTGCTGTGGCGAGCGACAACGTGAGCGAAGAAGATCTGAACGAATGCGACAACTCTTACTATAGGTCCGGAGAGGATATTGCCGGCCAGTTGTTCGCGTTCATTAAGAGGTACGGAGACGCGATTACACTTTGAGATCGACGATCAGAGACCGCTGCGCCGCAATCAAAAGAAAAGGCCCGCGAGATTGTGCTCGCGGGCCTTTTTGCATTCGCTACAGACGTTCGCGGGTTAGCTGCTCACTGTCCACGTATCGCCCTTGCCTAGCAGCGTTTTCAGGTCGCCCGCGCCCTGCTTTGCTTTCGCGTCTTCGAGCTGCTTGTTGACGGCGCCGTCGTAGGTCGGCCGCGAAACCGCGTAGAACACGCCCACCGGGGTCGGCAGCGGAGGCTCGAAGTTGCCGAGCATGAACGCCAGCGAGAGATTGGTCTCGTCGTGCACGACCAGGTCTTTTTCGGTGACACTAGCTCCGAGTTGCACCGCCTCGGGACGCATCCCGTTCATCCTGATTCCCATGTCGCGATTCTTGCCGAAGATAAGCGGCTTGCCATGCTCGAGCACCAGCTGATGGTCGGCTTTGAGCGCCTTGTCGCTGACGTCGTTGAACGCACCGTCGTTGAAGATATTGCAATTCTGCAGAATCTCGACGAACGACGCGCCGCGATGCGCGTGTGCGCGCTTGAGCATCTCACCGAGATGCTTCTGCTCGACGTCGACGGTGCGCGCGACGAATGTCGCATGCGTGCCGAGCGCCACCGTGATCGGATTGAATGGAAAATCAACCGAGCCCATCGGCGTGGACTTGGTTACTTTGCCGACTTCAGAGGTTGGCGAATACTGACCCTTGGTGAGTCCGTAGATTTTGTTATTGAAGAGCAGAATTTTCAGATCCACATTGCGCCTGAGCACGTGGATCAGATGATTGCCGCCAATCGACAGCCCGTCGCCGTCACCGGTGACCACCCACACGTCGAGATCGGGCCGCGAAATCTTGAGCCCCGTCGCGAACGCCGGCGCGCGCCCGTGAATCGTGTGGAAGCCATACGTGTTCATGTAGTACGGGAACCGGCTCGAGCATCCGATCCCCGAGATGAAGACCGTGTTCTCCGGTGCGATGCCGAATTCGGGCATCGTCTTCTGCACCGCGGCCAGAATCGCGTAGTCGCCGCATCCGGGGCACCAGCGCACTTCCTGGTCGGAAACGAAATCCTTGCGGTTAAGAGCGGTAGCCATTTTCGATCAGCCCTCCAGGGCCCGGTTGATGCGGTTTTCGATCTCGCTGACTTTGAACGGACGGCCCTGGATTTTGTTGAACCCGAAGGCGGCGATCAGATAGTCGGCACGCACCATCTTGAGTAGTTGTCCCATGTTCATTTCTGGAATCATCACTTGCTTGAAACGCTTGAGCGTCTCTTCGAGGTCGCGCGGCAGCGGATTCAGATAGCGCAGATGCACGTGCGAGACTTTCTTGCCCTTCGCGCGCACGTGCTTGACGGCCTCGCGAATCGGGCCGTATGTCGAGCCCCATCCGAGCACGACCAGGTCGCCTTCCGCATCGCCAAAGACTTGCGTCGGCGGAATCTCGCGCGCGATGCCCGCAATCTTGCGCGCCCGCGTCCGCACCATCAGCTCATTGTTAGCCGGCGAGTAACTCACGTTGCCGGTCAGGTTCTCGCTCGACAGTCCGCCGACGCGATGCTCGAGACCCTTGGTCCCTGGCACCGCCCACGGACGGGAAAGTGTCTCCGGTTCGCGATTGTACGGTAAAAAGCCCTCGGGATTCGTCGCGAATTCTACTTTGATTTCGGGGAGCTTGTCCGCGTCGGGCAGCAGCCACGGCTCCGCACCGTTGGCCAACTGGCCGTCGGTGAGCAGGATCACCGGCGTCATGTACTTGACGGCGATTCGCACCGCCTCGTAGGCGCAATCGAAGCAGTCGGCCGGCGTCGACGCCGCGATAATCGGAATCGGCGACTCGCCATGCCGTCCGTACATCGACTGCAGCAAATCGGCCTGCTCGGGCTTGGTCGGCATCCCGGTGGAAGGACCTGCGCGCTGGATGTCGGTAATCACCAGCGGCAGCTCGACCTTCACCGCGAGCCCAACCGCCTCGGCCTTCAAGTTCATGCCGGGGCCTGACGTCGTGGTGATCGCGATCGATCCGCCGAACGAGGCGCCAATCGCCGCGCACACGCCGGCAATCTCGTCCTCGGCCTGGAACGTATAGACCGGGAAATTCTTGTAGCCTGAGAGTTCGTGCAGGATATCGCTGGCCGGCGTGATCGGATACGAGCCCAGGAACAGCGGACGTCCTGACTTGACCGCAGCCGCCACGAATCCCAGCGCGGTCGCGCTGTTGCCGGTGATATTGCGATACAGCCCCGGCGCTATCTGAGCGGCCGGCACTTCGTAGGAACTCGCGAACATCTCGGTGGTCTCGCCATAGTTGAAGCCGGCCTTGAGCACTTTAATGTTCGCCTCGAGAACTTCGGGCGTCTTCTTGAAACGGCTCTCGAGGTAGCTGAGCGTGCTTTCGATCGGCCGCTGATACAGCCACGACAGCATCCCGAGCACGAACATGTTGCGGCATCGGAACACCGCGCGATTGTTCAGCCCCATCCCGTGAACGGCCAGGGATGTGAGCTTGGTCACATCGACTTCGATCACCTGGAATTTGTCGAGCGAGTGGTCGGTGAGCGGATTGGTCTTGTAGCCGGCGCGCTTGATGTTGGAATCGGTGAACGCTTCGCGGTCCACGATTATCACGGCGTTGGGCGGGACGTCCTCGATGTTCGCTTGCAGCGCCGCGGGATTCATCGCGACCAGCACGTTGGGCTCGTCGCCGGGAGTGAAAATCTCGTTGCTCGAAAAATTGAGCTGAAAGCCGCTGACTCCGGCCAAGGTGCCTTGAGGCGCGCGGATTTCAGCGGGAAAGTCGGGCAGGGTCGCGATATCGTTGCCGGCCAGCGCGGATTCGGCCGTGAACTGCATCCCAGTCAACTGCATTCCATCGCCGGAGTCGCCCGCAAACCGGATAACGACATGGTCGCGCTGCAGATGCGGCTTGAGCGCAGGTGCGGCGGAACCATGCGACTCGGCAGCTTGTCCAGCCGCCTCAGGTGGTACAGCCATCTCAGTCCAATCTCCTTGTGGTTAGAGCCTGATTGAAAATTAACTCCGATAACCGAAGCCTTGCAAATACTCCAACACGCGGATTTGAAGCATAGCTAATCCAAACAAACCATTAAAGGGGCCCACTTTTGGGGCCTGGGTCAGCGAATCTGAAAATCGGTAAATTCCCCAGTAGAATCGAGCCAGTCTTCGCGTACCGAAGTTACGTGCGCCGACGGTGGGCCCAGATGTGCCCACGCCGCCAGCATCTGCAGGTTCTCCCGCTTGCCTTCTGCGACAATTTCGACCTCGCCGCTCGGCATATTGCGTACCCATCCGGCAAGTGCGAGTTCTTTGGCCTCGTCATAAGCGGAAAATCGAAAGCCGACTCCCTGCACGCGCCCGCTGATGATTAGATGCAATCTCGCGCGCCCAGTTTTGTTTTGATTAGTCACACCAGTTCGAGAGAGCTTGCGCGCGGCTTAAATTTCGACCTTCGAGAGCGCCAGCGACGGTGGGCGTCTGAAAGAGAAAAGACCGGACTATTTGCGAGTCCGGCCTCTTTCAACAACGTAATCTTAAAGAGCTAAGCTTTAGCTTTCGCGAGCAATTGATCCAGCTTTTTGTTCGTGTCTTCAAAGGTTTTAATCAGGTCGTCGAGGACGCTATCGAGTTCGGCCTTGTCCAGTCCTTTTCCGTTTCCTTCGGAAGCACGGATCAGGGCCTGAATACTCTTTTGGTTTTCTGTTACGAGTTTCACAAGCTCTGAAGCTCTCTTCCTCGACTCAGAATCAAGCTTAAGCGTCCTCAGCTCTCGCGCTTTTGATAGCGCTTCAATAAGAAGATGGACGATTTTCTCAAGCTTGTCCACAAGCACGAAACCTACGGTTCACGCTTCACCAGCAAGCACTGACCTGAGCCCTTTCTCGTCGAGCACCCTCACTCCCAGGTCCTTTGCCTTCTTCAATTTCGAACCGGGATCCGTGCCCGCGACCACGAAGTCCGTCTTGCGGCTCACCGACGACGTGACTCGTCCGCCGGCCGCCATGATTTTGCGCTCGGCTTCCTCCCGCGTCATCGATTCGAGCGTGCCGGTGAGCACGAAGGTCTTGTCGCGCAATGCGCCCCGCCCTTCGGCCTCGGCCGGCGCTTCGACCTCGAGGATTTTGATCAGCCGCTTGACGGTCTTCAGATTTCGCGGCTCGTCGAAGTACTCGCGGATACTGTGCGCGACTTCCTTCCCGATATCGCGCACGCCAAGCAGGTCGTCCTCCGACGCCGCCGCCAGCGCGTCCATCGTCTTGAACTTCAACGCCAATTGGCGCGCGGTATGCTCGCCGACGTGCCGTATCCCGAGTCCGTTGATAAACCGGTCGAGCGTCGTCTTGCGCGCTTTCTGAATCGCGTCGAGCACATTCTGCGCGCTCTTGTCGGCCATTCGATCGAGGCCAGCGAGTTGGTCCTTCGTCAGCCCAAACAGATCGTCCAGCTCCTTCACCAAACCCTTCTCGACGAGTTGCCCGACCAGCTTGTCGCCAAGACCTTCGATATCGAGGCATCCCTTCGACGCGAAATGCCGAATCGACTCGCGCATCCGCGCCGGGCAATTCGCGTTGACGCAGAAGTAGCCGACCTCGCCCTCCTCGTGGACGATCGCCGCGCCGCATTCCGGGCATTGCGTGGGCATCTCGAACGGCTTCGCGCGCGGATGCCCTTCCTTGGTGACCCGGATGACGTACGGGATCACGTCGCCCGCGCGCTCTATCAGCACGGTGTCGCGCTCGCGGATGTCCTTGCGCCGAATCTCGTCGAGGTTGTGCAGCGAGGTATTCGAAATCGTCACGCCCGCGAGCTGCACGGGACGAAGCTTGCCGACCGGCGTGAGCGATCCGATCCTGCCGACCTGCACATCGATCTTCTCGACCACTGTCTCGGCCTGCTGCGCCTTGAACTTGTACGCAATCGCCCAGCGCGGCGACCGCGAGACCTCGCCGAGTTGCTCCTGGAGCGGGTAAGAATTCACCTTGGCCACCACGCCGTCGGCCTCGTAGTCCAGCTCGTGGCGCTTTTCGGTGATCTCGTTCCAGTAGTCGAGCAGCGCGTCGATGCCGTTGCACACGCGCGACAGTGGATTCACGCGCAGTCCCAGCGCCTTGATCGCTTGCAGAAATTCCCACTGCGATTTGAACGTGACCCCTTCGATCACGCCGGGCGCATACAGGAAAACGTCGAGCGGCCGCGACGCCGTGATCTTCGGATCGAGCTGGCGCAGCGCGCCCGCCGCTGCGTTGCGCGGATTGGCGAACACCGGCTCGCCCGCCTCGTCGCGCTCCTGGTTCATCCGCGCGAAGGCCTTGCGCGGATTGATCACCTCGCCGCGCACCTCCAG
>JBAWCX010000080.1:0-1764 GCA_049590495.1 Binatus sp. (SeqCode) | reverse complement strand
GGATAACGGTCGGCGGCACGAGCGCCTGACTATTGGAACAACAGTGGTAAAAATCTGATGGCGACGGTTGATATTGAACTCGCCAATTGGGCGCTCGACGAGGCCCGGCGCAAGGGCGCGAGCGCGGCGGAAGTTTTGTGCGTGACGGCAGAGTCGCTTGCGGCCGGCGTGCGCCTGGGCGAAGTCGAGAAGCTCAAGAGCTCGCGCGAGCGCCGGCTGGGTCTGCGCGTGTTTTGCGGGCAATCGTCGGCGACCTCGTCGACCGCCGAACTTGAGCGCGATTCGCTCGGCGAATTCGTCGCGAACACCGTCGAGCTGGCGCGCCTGTCGGCCGCCGATCCGTGGGGGGGCTTGCCCGACGCTGCGCTCCATCCGAAGTCATTGCCCGAGCTTTCGCTGGCTGATCCCGACAGCGGAATCGTGACCGCGGATCGGGCGCTTGAGATCGCTCGCACCGCCGAGAACGCGGCGCTGAAATTCGATCCGCGCATGAAGAACTCCGAGGGCGCCGAATTCAGCTCCGGCCGCTACCAGGTGCTGTTCGCCAACAGCCAGGGGTTTTCCGGCGAGTATTCCGGCACCTCGTACACCCTCGTCGTGCAGCCGATTGCGCAGGACGGCGACGGGATGCAGCAGGGATTCTGGTACACCTCGAACCGCCGCTTCGGAAAGCTCGAAGACGCGGAGTCGGTCGGAATAACCGCCGCAAAGCGCGCGATCCGCCGCCTTGGAGCGCGCAAGATCAAGACGACGCGCGCGCCGATCGTCTTCGACCCCGACATGGCCGCCGGCTTGATTCGAACGATCGTCGGCGCCGCCTCGGGTCCTTCGCTGTACAAGGGCGCGTCTTTTCTGATCGGGCAGTTGGGCAAAGCGATCGCGGCACCCGGCGTCACTATCGTCGACGACGCGCTGATTCCCGGTGGTCTTGGCTCCAAGCCCTTCGACGGCGAGGGCCTGCCGACCTCCCGCAAAAACGTGGTGGATAAGGGCGTGCTCGCGACCTACCTGCTCGACTGTTACTCGGCGCGCAAGCTCGGTCTCGCTCCGACTGGCAATGCCGCGCGCTCGGTTGGCGAGGCGCCCAGCGTATCGACCACCAATCTGTATCTCGAGCCCGGCGGCTATACGCCCGAGCAGATAATCGGCTCGGTGAAGCAGGGACTCTACCTGACCGAGACTATCGGCTTCGGCGTGAACATGGTGACCGGGGACTATTCGCGTGGCGCGGGCGGAATCTGGATCGAGGACGGCGAACTCGCCTACCCGGTGAATGAAATTACAATCGCCGGCAACCTGAAAGACATGATGGCCGGCGTCGAGATGATCGGCAACGACCTCCACTGGCGATCGTCCACCGTCGCGCCGACCATCAAGATAGCCGAGATGACGATCGCGGGCGCCTGAGCGCCTGCGATAATTTTTTACGGGCTTTTCCCTCCCGCTTGACGTAGCCGCGCATCTGAGGTAACTTTTTGTAGAGATTAGTTACAAACACCGGCCGTCATATGGTGCAGCCGCTGGGGAGATGCGTATGAATCTTCAAGTCTCGGCACAAGCGCAGGAAAGGCTGTTATCCAGGCTCTCATCAATGGGACTGCCGCGCCCGGCGGCGACCGCGCTCCTCGAGCGGCATATGCTGGTGCGATATCCTAAGGGCGCCGCGCTGTTTTCGATGGGCTCGCCCGCCGATGTCGTATTCGCAGTGCTGACCGGCCTGGTCAAAGTTCATAGCTCGCGCGCCGACAGCGACCCGGTTTTGGT
>JBAWCX010000079.1:0-3590 GCA_049590495.1 Binatus sp. (SeqCode) | reverse complement strand
ACGTCGTTCATCGCGGCCGCACGCAGCCGGATCGCGCCACCGAGCGCAATCAGCTCGGCCTTGAAGTCGTCGATAGTCGCCCAGCGGTCGGCGGGACTGAATGCGATCGCGCGGCGAATCGCCTTCTCGAGCCGCGGCGTAACGACATGCGGCGGATAGAACTGCACCGGACCCGCCTCTTCGCGCCAGCTCTCGCTCGGAATCCTCGCGCCCGTGAGCCACGTGTAGAGGATCGCGCCGGCCGAAAAAATATCCGCGCGCTTGTCCACCCGCTTTCCTCGATAAATCTCAGGCGCCGTGTAACCGTCGTTGAAAATCGGCTCGCTTTGAAGCTCGTTGTCGTTGCTGACGTAGTCGAGCCCGGTCAGCTTGAGGCGGCCGTCCTTCGCCATCGAAATCGATTCCGGGCAGATGTCGTTCAGGCGCAGCGCCCGCCGATGCACAAACGAAATTGCCTGGCAGACCTGGACGGCAGCCGCGATCGCTTCGGGCTCACTCATCTTATGAGAACCGCGGCGGAGCGGTTTAAGTTCCTCGTCGGCGTAAACCAGGTAGACGCGCCCATGTTCCGCGAATCCTTCGGTCGCGCGCTGAAACGCGGGATGGCTGATCGTCTGCGACAGCGCGAGCACGCGTCCGAAGACCTCACCGAGGTCTTCGCCGCCCGCCAGCGACTGATCCTCGTGAGCGCCGTCGTCCGCGGAGTCTTGCTCAGTTTCGGCTACGACCGCGGCTTCCGCCGCTTCGCTCTCTTCATCTGGAGAGGCATTCTCCGCAGCCTCGGCCAGAGCAGCAGAGGTTGAACTTGGCTCCGCTTCGACCGACGAATGTACGCCTTCGCCCGACGCGTCGGCGCTTGCAGCTTGCGAACTCGCGGCGCGTGGCTGCGGCGCTGTCGGCGACGCGGTGCCGTTGGTCTGCGCGGACGGCGGCCGCAGTTCGGCGGTCTTGGCGCTTGGTCCGTTGGGATCCTCGACGCGAGCCGGAGGCTTCGGCGTTTCAATGACTGGCGCTTCGTCGACGACTTCAGCCGGATTCGGGCCGAGGCGCTCGCGCAATGCGATCGATTCGGTCTTGCCGTCGCGGACGCGCTTGGCGCGATAGCGATTTTCGATCGACGTCTGACTCGTCAGCGCGACAATCTCGATACCGCCCTTCAGCGACGCGCCGGCGGTCAGCGGCGTCGGGCGAGTCGGCGACGAATGCGCCGCGGATGAAGCCGACTTGGACAGCCCCTGGCCGCATCGATCGCAAAACTTCGCGTCGTCGGGCGCCTCTTGGCCGCATTCGGGACAGGTGATCATGCGCCGCTAGCCTCTCCGAAACTGCAATATAGCACCACCAAGCACCACCTGGTCACGATCCTTCAATTTGTAGAGTTGGTCGCGGCCGAGCTTGCCGCGCCCGGCGATATACGTGCCGTTCAGGCTGCCGAGATCGCGAATAAAGTAGTCGGCGCCGCGCAGCACAATCTCCGCATGACGCCGCGACACGCGGTCGCCGCCTTGCGCGAGCTTCTTCAGATCGATATCGAGCTGGTCGGCGGAGTCCTGCGAGCGTCCGATCACGGTGCGCATCCCAAAGATGCCGAACTCGATTTCGTCGCCGCGCGAGACGAGCCTGGCCGGCGCAACGGAGACGCCGGCGCCATTGCGATTGTTGCCTGACAGTCCGTCGGAACCCGGCCCGGTTGAAATCGGCGGCGAATAATTTCGCGACGACGACGCGCGCGACCCCGTCCGCGATTTCGTGTCGGCATTCTCGGAGTCACCCGTCGCGCCGAGCCGCGAACCGTACGACGACACGGCCATCGCAGGCTTTAGCTCCCTGGTCTTGGCCGTCGATGACGCGCTCGGCGCCACGCCGGATTGGCGCGCCTTGAGGCGGCGCTCGTTCAGGCGGCGCTCGATAAGGTTGCGCGCCTTGCCGGTGAGTTCGATCGCTTTCTTGATCTGCGGCCCGACGATCTTGGCCGCTGCGCTGGCGCCGGCACTGACTCCGCTGTTGGTTTTTTCGGCGACCGGCTCGCTCAGCACGATCGTCTGCATCGTTGATTGCTTCGACGCCGGCTTTGACGATACTGCAGACTTCCACGGTGTCATGGGTCGCGACGGCGGCGACGGCGCAGGCGCATTTGAACTGCCAAGCAGCACTGTTGATTGCGTGGACATCGGGCTCGCCGAATTCGCGAGTCCCGCGCTGCCGCCCAATTGTCCCGAGCGATTCTCGGGCGGCGGCTCCGGCAGCGCGCGCTTCATCTCTTTTGCCGATTTCTGCCGCTTGGTCACGTCCTGCTCGAGCGCGCGCATGATTGCGTCGGCCGTCTTAGCCGAAACTTCGGGCGCGAGCGCGCGCAGCGGAGGAAAGCTGAACGGCGGCTCGAGCTGCGGATCGCGCCCGGTCAGCAGATGATGCATCGTGGCGGCGAGCGAATATAAATCCGAGCGCGACTCGACCTTGCCCATGTACTGTTCGGGCGGCGCGTAGCCGACTGAGCCGATTTGAGTGCCGCGACCGCCGGGTGGGAGGAAGCGCGCGATTCCGAAATCAATCAGCATCGCGCGGCCGTCCTTGTCGATCATGATATTGCCGGGCTTGAGGTCGCGATAAATTATCGGCGGCTTCTGCGCGTGCAGAAAATCGAGCACGTCGAGCATCTGCCGCGCCCATCGCAGGACCTTGTCCTCGGCGATTTTGCCCTTGGGGCCCAGCTTGTCGAGCACGGCCTGCAAATCGCCGCCCGCGACAAATTCCATCACGAGGTATTGGCGCGAGTTCTCGGCGAAGTGATCGATCAGGGTGGGAATTCCCGGATGCGACAGGCGCGCGAGCACGTTGGCCTCGCGCGTGAAATCCTCGATGGCTTTTTTCTCCTGGATTCCGTCGCCGACGATCATCTCCTTGACCGCCACCGGCCGGTTCGCCAGCCGCGTGTCGTTGGACAGGTACACGCGGCCCATCCCGCCGACGCCAAGCACCTTCTTGACGCGATAGCGACCGTCGAGAAGATGGCCCTCGGTGAGCTCCTCACCAGCATTCATGGCGTTTGTCTACAACCCTCCTCAACTTCCGCGCACGCGGTGTACTTCACGGGCGCGACTGGAGGGAATGGCGGTTCAAGATATCGGTTCTACCACCAGCTTGAGAAACGTTTTACCAATGATAACTTCGTCGCCCGACTTGATCTCGGCGGGACTGCCCGGCGCAAGGCGCGGCTGACGATTCACGTAGGTGCCGTTGAGACTGCCGATGTCCTCGATGGTGATCTTGCCGCCGTCGATTCGAATCAGCGCGTGCTTGCGCGAGATCTTCGCCTCGGGGTCGTCGGCGTCGAGATCCACTTCCGGAAACGATCCCGTCTCGGGATCCCATCTGCCAATCAGGTTGTTGCCGTCTTCGAGCGGAAACTCCTGGCCCTTGCGTCCGCCGCGAACGACGGACAGCTTCGCCTTGAACGGCGCGCCGGCGGCGGCGGTAGAGGGCGCGCTCTCGGGAGCAGCCTCCGGCTTGATCTCGCCGGTCGGAGCATCCGACTTGGGCATCTCGGCGCTCGGCGCCTCGGCCTCAGGCGCCGCGCCTGTGCTGTCGGC
>JBAWCX010000078.1:0-10755 GCA_049590495.1 Binatus sp. (SeqCode) | reverse complement strand
GTGGATTCATCGGGTCAGATTAGCACTGTCCCGCCGGCTGGCATAAGGCGGAAAGGTTCAGGGTGGAGTGAGATGGTTAATCCGAGGTCGCGAAGTGATCGGCGTGGCACGTCGCATTGCTCTGCTTGAATCGGCCGGTTTCGGGGCGATCCTCAGGCCGACACTACGCAGACGCAAGCCGAATCATCCGCAGAGATGCGCGATGATTTCGAGGTCGCCAGTTCGGATATCTGCTGCCGGAGCCGATTGCTGCGCGATTCGGCGACCATGGCGCGGGATCCTGCTCGCGGTCTATTTCCCCGTGCCGCTAAGCCGCACCATCTGCGGAGTGCCGTTCGCGTTGTCGGTGATCGTCAGCGTTCCGCTCTGCTTCATCGCCGCGCTCGGAGTGAACGTCACCGTGATCGTGCATGATAAGTCGGCCGCCAGACTTGGCTGACAATCGTTGGTTTGCGCGAAGACTCCCGGCCTGTCGGAAACCATCTCGATCAACACCGCAGATCCTGGATGCTTTTTCTTGCCCTTGGGATTAAACACCTTGACCGTCTTCGATTTGCTCGATGTTCCGACCGTGGTAGTCGGGAACTTGAGCGACTTCGGCTTGATCTTGAGCGTCACCGGCACGGCCGTCGGCGTCGCGGTCGGCGTCGCGGTGGCCGCTCCTGTCGCAGTTGCGGTCGCGGTCGGAGTGGCCGTTGGGGTTGCGGTTGCAGTCGCAGTGGCCGTTGGCGTTGCCGACCCGGTTGCAGTTGGCGATGCCGACCCAGTTGCGGTCGAAGTTGGCGTCGCTGATCCAGTCGATGTCGCCGTCGCAGTCGGCGTGGCAGTCGCGGTTGCGCTGGCAGTCGCCGTCGCGGTCCGTGTCGCAGTGGCGGTTGCCGTCGCCGTCGCGGTTGGGGTGGCCAGGAACCCCGATTGCAGCTCATAGGCACCGATGTCGCACGCGGTCTGTCCAGGAGCCGGTCGGGGGTCGCCGCGCTGGTCGGTGGTGATAGGCGTCGTCCCATCGATCTCGGTGCAATAGTTGGTCGGGCTCGTCGGGACCGCATCGACAGCGGGGCTGGTCGGCAACAGCGCGATAGTCTGGGTGGGACCGCCGTTGTCCGACAAACCATTAGTAGTATCAAGTCCCGCGGGAGTGTCGTTTAGATCGCCGGTATTCGTGAAGAAGCAGCTTCTGTCGTCCTGCAGATTGTGACCATTGGAAGTGAATGTTCCAGAAAAAGCACAATTTCCGCCCGACGGACTGTTTGCAATGATCGTATTCTTAAACGTGGCGGCGTGCTCGCTGTAGACACCGCCGCCGCCACCGGTAAGGGCGGAGGAGTTGCCAGAGATTGTACTGGCGGTCACCGTCAGGGCGCCATCGTTCCAGATGCCGCCGCCCTCGCTCCCCCCACCACTCACGGAGTTGCCGGAGATAGTGCTGTTGGTAACGGTCAGCGTGCCGCCAGATTCGTTTGCGATGCCGCCGCCGTCGCCGTCGGTTGTGGTCTCGTTGGAGGAGATGGTGCTGTTGGTTAGCGTCAGCACACCTGAATTATCGATGCCGCCGCCGTCGTTGATTTCAACGGAGTTGCCGGAGATGGTGCTGTTGGTCACCATCAGCGTGCCGCCAGATTGGTTTCCGATGCCGCCGCCGCCGCCGCCAAATGGTCCGGCGGAGTTGCCGGAGATGGTGCTGTTGGTCAGTGTCAGTGTGCTGGAGTTTAGGATGCCGCCGCCACCGTACAAGGCGGAGTTCCCCCCGGAGATAGTGCTGTTGGTCACCGTCAGGTTGCCGTCGTTGTAAATGCCACCGCCCGCGCCGCTCGTCGGACCACCCGCGTCGTTGCCCGAGATAGTGGATCCAGTCACGGTCAGCGTGCCTCCGTTGTAGATGCCGGCGCCCTCTGATTCTGAGGCGTTCCCGGAGATAGTGCTGTTAGTCACGGTCAGCGTGCCTCCGTTGTTGATGCCGCCGCCAAAGCCCATAGCGCTGCCGCCGTTCTCGATCGTGAGGCCGGAGATAAAGACTGTCGCGCCCGCGGCAACGAGGAAAATCTCGGAGGTCTTGTTCCCGCTGATCGCCAGGCTTGACGCGCCGGGACCAGCGATATTCATGGAAGCTGTAATCACAATGACACCGCTGGTCAGGGTGATTGTGCCGGTGACGCCTTCAAAATTGATGAGGGCGTCGTCGTTGCTGGCATTGGCGTCTAGAACCGCCTGGCGCAGCGAACCTGGGCCGCTGTCGCCGTTATCGGTAACTGTGAAGATTGTGATCGCCAAAGCGGGTGAGGCGCTGAAGAATACCAGGAGCAGGAAGGCCGCAACGGTTACAGTCGCCGTGGTGCGCGTCCACGCCGGCGCGAAATGCCCGCAGCGCGCTATTTCTGATTCGGCTCGATCCATATGGTGGCGGTTGCTGTCGCAGTAACCGTGGCAGTTAGAGTTGCAGTTGAAGTTGCCGTTGCAGTCGCGGTCGGCATTGGCGTGTTTGGGTCTTGGTACTCGAACGCGCCGATGTCGCAGGGACCGTCGGGCCTGTGTTGCTCGTCCCTTTTGGCTGAATCACCAGAATGGCGATCGGCGCGGTCAGCACTATCAGGACTGCGATGAACTTGAGCGAGACGCTGCCCGAGGTGCAGGCCAGGATAAGTGCGGACAGCCGACTGCCGGGGCCCGAAAATTTGTGATGAGTGCGATTAGTCACGATTCGCTTCCGCAGGAGTCCCAATGAATTTTTGTGGTTAAAGAGGCTAACATCCGGTTATTTGCTGTAAATACGTAATTCTGCGTAGTATGCGCTGCTGCAGTGGAATGAACCCGCCTACGATTCGGGAGTGAGCAGTGAACTATACGAGGAGTGACTTCGATCGGGTTGTCGACTTCTTGAGTGGTCTCTATGAGCCTCGAACTCCCGAAGCACTAAGTGTGCATCTGCTGTCCGCACTGCCCACGCTGGTCCCTGCACTGTTCGCCGCCATCGGGTCGATTCCGATGAGCTCGGCTGAGCAGATTCGAACTTTGCACGCCAATCCTCCGGAGTTCGCGTCGGCGGAATTCGACACAGTAATTAATCGATACCGGAGCGATTACGCGTTCAAACATGTGTACCGAAGACTAGCGGCTCCGGGTCAGTTCATCCGACGGTCCGATCTAGAGCCATTCTCACAATTTCGCCACACAAGACTTTACAACGAAGCGTATCGGTCTCTGGGCGTAAAAGATGTTTGTACGATGGTGCTTCCCGGTAAGCCCGGTCATCTCGAGGGACTGGCGGTTGGTCTAGACAAGCAGATACCTGATGCCGACCGGGATGTGCTTGTTTCGATCTCAAGGCACATAGTGCAGGCCTTTCGAACCGCTCACATTTACTCATCACTGATCGAGATCGGTGGAATGAAGGGCGGCGACACACTTGGTCACAAGCGCGGCATCATGGCGATCGACATGGATGGGAGAATTCTTTTTGAGACTGCAGCGGCGACCCGCGCGTTTGAGAATCAACTTTTGAAGCGTGACTGCCGAGGTTTACCGGAACAGCTCGCTCGATGGATGGCGATTCAGCATCAAACCCGCCAGAATACTGCGGACGTCCCGAAGGCTCGGCTTCCGTTGGCGATCGAACGGAATGGGACCCGCCTTAGTATCTATCTGCTCTCGACACCTGAGGTCAATTTTTTAGTATTCAATGAATATCGCTCGCTGATCGATCCTGTTTCGCTCGAGAGCCTGGGCTTGACGCCACGAGAGTCAGAAATCCTGGCGTTGATGGCAGCCGGCAAAACTGATCGCGAGATCGGCGTCGCTCTCGGAATAAGTTCGCGCACTGTTTCCAAACACGTCGAACACATCTTGGATGCACTCGGTGTCAGGTCGCGCACCGCCGCTGCTGCGGTGGCGCTCAAAGCCTCGAACCTCTGAATCCGGTGGCTGGAAGACTGGTCCGCGCGAATTCAGGCGGCAGCGGGCATCGTGGCGTCTCTCGAGCGCGGCTGCGCGGGGCGGCTTCACTCTACTTTTGCTTGAGGCGCGGATCGTCGCTGGCGATGCACTGCGACAGTTGCATCGCTGAGCGTCGTGTCTGGACGTATAGCTTCACAAAATCATCCGGAAGACGAGTAGCCGCTTTCGGTCGTGATTTTTGATCATCGTCGAACGCCAGATGGGCGGGAAATGCGAGAGCGATGTTATCACTCTCCATTAACGGTTTCTTTTGGTCGGCTTGACAGTCCGCCAGCGTCCCGAATACTCCGCTAATCTTCCATCGGGATAATTCCGCTGACGTATTTAGTTGGAGCGATTCGAGGTCGCATTGGACGATCTTCGAATCACTTTCCCCCACGACGACAGCTCCATCCTCGCCAGTGCCTGACGAGTGTTTCCATTGACAGGCAGAGTCGAGCATTTCATCCGTCGGCGGGAGCATCAGATACCAGCCGACAAGCGCGAACGCGACAGCGTGGCGTGTCAGATACCAGCCCACAAGCGCGAGCGCGGCGGCGCGGCGGAGGTTCATACCGAGAACGACTTAGCAGACAGGCGCGCGACCGACAAATGGGCGCTGGACGGCCGCGGTTTCGCGGCACCTTCCTGCCGCACGCCAGATGAGGTGGTCAATCCGAGGCCGCGAAGTCATGGTCGCGACCGGCAGAAAGACGAGAATCGGAGACATGCAAAATTACGTTTTCTTCGACACGCGCCCCGCAGTCACGTGGCCATATCCGATCTGGAACGCGCTCAACGCGACCACCAGCAAGACTTTACGCAAGGCCTGGTCTAAGCCCGATTCACGCGTGCTGGGGGACCTTGCAATCGCTCTCGCCACAAAGCTCATGATTCTCGGAACGGTCGTGGGTAGGTTCAACTCCGACTACAAAAGACTTCTCAAATTGGCCGACGACGACGCCGGGATGATCAAGATCAATCGCAACACTGGCACCGTCTGGAGCCTCTCCGATGATCGTCTCACCTATGAGTTACTCGCAGGAATAGATGCGTTCATCTTCGAAGCACGCTCCACCTATGAGATTTTAGGAAAATTCCTAGTCACATTCTGTAGGATTATTTTCGCTCAAGCCCTGACCGAGGAAGAGGTCAAGAACATTCTCCGTGACCGCGGAGTCGATGTCGCGTGGATGACGCAGTTGCGAGATGATCGAGTTCTATTCTTTCACGAGACCGCGCCATGGCTCGCCCTGATGTTCCATGACACGGAAAGCGCTTCGCCTGAGCTTCTCATCGTAAGAGGCAACGTCAAGACACTGGACGATCCGAACAGCTTCACGAGTCTGCCTGAGTACAATCGCATCTATACGGGGTTGGCAAGCGCCCTTGACAAACTACAGGAGTACCTCGTGGCAAGGATAAGCCAATACGAGAAAGCTGGCGCACCAAACTAATTTGCGCGTAAAAAGTGATCGGCGAGCACTTTTGCTACGCAGCAGGTTACTTTTTTTGCTGTTGGGATGTGGAGAAACTCGTTGGGGCCGTGGGCGTTGGCGTGTGGGCCCAGGACGCCTGTGATTAGAAATTGCGATTGCGGGAAGCGCTCGCCTAGCATCCCCATGAACGGAATCGTGCCGCCTTCGCCCATGTAGGCGGTCGGTTTGCCGAAGTAGTCATTCGAGGCCGCGTCGAGGCTGCGCTCGAGCCACGGCGATAGGGCAGGAGAGTCCCATCCGGTGGCGCCCCAGTTGGCCTTGAAGGTCACCTTGCATCCATATGGCGGATCGTTTTCCAAAATGCTTTTCAACTTCTGCGACGCGACTCTTGCATCGACGGTCGGCGGCAGTCTGAGCGACAAGCTGACCCCTGTGCCCGCGCGCAGCACGTTGCCTGCGTTGCCTGTCGGCGGCAGGCCGTCGGCGCCGATGATCGACAGCGCGGACCGCCACGCGCGGTTGAGGATTAGCTCCGTCGTGTCGTTGCTGACGGCGCGCGCGTGCTCGACGAACGGAAACTTCGTGCGCATGTCGTCGCCGAGCACCGTTGCCGTGGCGGCTGCCTGCTTGAGGCGTGCATCGGGAATCGTCGCGTAGAATTCGGGCGCGAGCACCTTGCCCGTCGCCTCATCTTCGACGCGGCTCAGTAACTGGCGCACGATGCGGAAGCTGTCGGGCACGACTCCGCCCGCATCGCCCGAGTGCACGCCCTCCGTGAGCACGTCGACCTGGAGTTTCCCGCCCACGAGGCCGCGCAACGACGTGGTCAGCCAGAGTTGCTCGTAATTGCCGCATCCGGAATCCAGCGCGATGCAGAGGCTCGGCTGCCCGATCCGCGCTGCGAGGTGCTCTATATAATGAGGGAGATCGAAGCTGCCGCTCTCTTCGCAAGCCTCGATGACGACCACGCATCGCGCGTGTCGAATCGAGCTCGCCTGCAGCGCGCCGATCGCGCCGAGGCACGCGAACATCGCATAGCCGTCGTCGGCGCTGCCGCGGCCGTACAAACGGTCGCCATCGAGCACGGGATCCCACGGCCCCAGCCCTTCGCGCCATCCCGACATCTCGGGCTGCTTGTCCATGTGCCCGTAGAGCAGCACGCAATCCTTCGAGTCACCGTCGATCTCGATGAACAGCAGCGGGGTGCGGCCTTCGAGGCGCACGACTTCGACCTTCATGCCGCGGATCGGCTGGCGGCGCGCCCAATCCTCGAAGCGCGCGACGACGCGGTCCATGTGCCCGTGCGCTTTCCAGTCGCGATCGAAGGCGACCGACTTGTTGGGGATGCGAATGTACTCGACCAGCTCGGCGACGACGGATTTATCCCAAAGCTGCTCGACGTGACTTCGGATCGCTGACTTGTCCATGGGGAGAGCCTACGCGAGATGAGTGGCGATTGGCAAAATGGCAGGGGTGACCCCTGCACCCAGTGTCAAGATAAAGACGCGGGCGGAGTTTACCCTGAGTACTCGTAGGGTCCCTGTTAGAAGGGTGAAGGGAGGAGGCGCTGTTCCATGATGTCGATTCCGCGCGAGGGTTCGAATAGAAACTGTGGGGCGCTCCGACAAATCGAAGATGGATCCCTCGCCCGCCTCCGCAAAATCAAGCGTCCTCTCGCATCGCGACTTTCGTCGTTTTCTAAGCGCGAACTTTCTCGCGATCCTCGCTCTCCAGATTCAGTCGTTGGCGGTGAGCTGGCAAATCTACAGCATCGCGCGGACGCCGCTGGCGCTCGGTTACGTCGGACTCTTTCAATTTCTTCCGATGATGGCTTGCACGATTCCGGCCGGGCATTTTGCGGACCGGTTCGATCGCAAACTAATCCTGGTAGTCAGCAATCTATTCACGGCGGTTGCATCCGGCGGGTTTCTGATGCTGGCGCTGACGCGGACCACCGTTATCTGGCCGTTTTACGCAGTGTTGATGCTGTTCGGAGCGGCGCGCGCTTTTGCGGGGCCGGCCGCGCAGTCTTTCGTGCCGATGCTGGTGCCGCAGGATCAGTTTCCACAAGCGGTCGCGTGGAATTCTTCCGCATCGCAGGTCGCAGTGATCGCAGGACCTGCAGTGGGCGGCGCGATTTACATTCTCGGGCCGGCGGTTGACTACGGCGTCTGCATGATCCTGTTTGTGACGATCGCGATCGTGATGATGGGCATCCGGAGCCGCCGCGCTCGCTACGAGGCGGAGACCGACACGACGGTGTTCTATCGGATCACCGCGGGAATCGCGTACGTGTGGCGCAAGCCGCTGATTCTCGGCGCCTTCTCGCTGGACTTGTTCGCGGTCCTGCTGGGCGGGGCGACTGCGCTGCTGCCGATCTATGCGCGCGACATCCTGCATGTCGGGCCGCTCGGACTGGGAGTGTTGCGCAGCGCGCCCGCGCTCGGCGCCGCGATACTCGGGTTGGCGCTCGGCCAGCGGGCGCTGCAGCGGCGGGCGGGACTCGCGATGTTTGCGTGCGTCGCGATTTTCGGAATCGCGACGATAGTCTTCGGCGTGTCGCGGAACTTTGCGCTTTCGATCGCCGCGCTGTTCGTGCTCGGCGGCTCGGACATGGTGAGCGTGTACGTGCGCGCCACGCTGACGCAGCTGGCGACGCCCGACGCGATGCGCGGACGCGTCAGCGCAGTGAACAGACTTTTCGTCGGCGCGTCGAATGAGCTGGGTGAGTTCGAATCGGGCCTCACGGCGACGTGGTTCGGAACGGTGCCGGCGGTCGTGATCGGAGGCGTCGGCACGCTGGCAATCGTGGCTGTGTGGTACCGACTATTTCCGAGCCTGCGCGAAGTGGATCGTCTGTCGGAAGTGATGCCATGAAAGTGCGGCCGAAAATTCGCTTTATTTAATGTGAAACCCCTCCTGGGTTTCACGCTTCCTTGGGCAGGGGTGACCCCTGCACCCAGTTCTAAGAGCATGGGTAACCTCCTTCGGCTTCGCTCAGGACAGGCTCAGCACCTTAGTGTCACTCTGAGGGCGAGCCGTCGCTGTGATGGCTACTCAGGTTGGTTTCGGCGACGACATGCTTTCAATCAGCAGGTTTAAGGCTGCGGAGGCGAAGGTGCGCATGTTGGTTAGGCGATCGGTGATGCCTGTTTCGACGGTGATTGAGCGCTCGAGTGGGCCGGCGACTGCGATGCAGCTGTGGCCGGCCGGGTCGCCGTAGCGATTGCCGGTGGGTCCGCTGGCGCCGATCTCCGCGATGCTCCAGGTAACCGCGAGCCGAGTGCGTGCAGCGCGCGCCAGTATCACCGCACCTTCTTCAGTGACCGATTTGATTCCAGCGAAGGCGGAATCGGGGACATCGAGCATGGCGCGCCGCGCCTTGAGGGTGTAAACGACGGCGCCGCCGATGAAGTACGCCGACGCGCCCGGGACGCTCAGCAGCGCGGCCGAGATGAGGCCGCCAGTTGATGACTCGGCGACCGCGACGGTCTCGCGCAGGTTTTTCAGAATCGTGGCGATTTTTTCGGCCAGCGGCAGCAGATCCTGCATGTCGACCTCCTGGTAGTGCCTCAGTCAGGCAGAATCTTGAATCGCGCGACCTCACCCCTAGCCCCTCTCCCTTCAGGAGAGGGGAACACAGCGATGCTTGCAAACCTAACCCCTAACCCCTTCCCATAGTGGGAAGGGGAACCGGTCTGGGCTTCGCGTGGCAATGTTATCGCGCGGCGCAGCCGGCCAGGAAGATTGACGTGACGAAATCGACGGCGCGGTCGGGGGTTGTGTAGTCGCGGCCGTAGCGGTTGATGCCGCGCATCATGCCGAGCAGCGATTCGGCCGCGATGCGAGTGTCGAGGCCGGACCTTATCGCACCGCGCTTCACGCCGTCGTCCAGAACTCCGCTGATCAATCGCGACAAGTCATTGCGCTGAGCCTGATACTGGCGCTCTTGTACGGGCGGCAACGCCTTGGGATCGCGCAGCAGTGCGAAGAACTGGCGGCGCGTCCAGAAAAATTTGAGCGCGTGGCGCACAATCGTCTCGATCTGCTCGCGCATCGAGGTGCATCCAGCGAGCGCAGTGCGAATTTCGCGCTGCAGTTCCATGAAGCCGTTGATTACGGCCGCCGCGTAGAGCTCCTCCTTCGATCTGAATTGGCGGTAAACGCTGCCCTTGCCAACTCCAGCGTGAGCGGCGACCTCGTCGATCAAGACCAGGTCGAATTCCCTTTCGGCAAACAGTTCGGCGGCGCTCTGGAGGATTCTCTCGCGCAGGAACGGTGTTGACGGTCTGCCGCGGCCGTCTTTGCGGCGAATTGGCGGCGAAACCAGTTGTCGCTTGACAGTCACGAATGGAAACCTGCAATCATCGGATTCGTAGATTCATACGTGTTCGTAGATCCATCGTTACATCCGGCACACCCGAAATATGGACTGACGGGTCCAAAATTGCAACAATAGCGCGGATCGCCATTTGCTAGTTTGGAGACAAGTGCTACGGAGAACATGATGGATTCTGACGGCTCGACGACCGGAAAACCCAGCGCCTCGCGATTTATGCAGGAAGCCGAAGTGCGCAGTTGGAGCGACAGAGCTATGGAACGATGGCGTTTATGGCTGGTCGTGCTGGCCGTTGCGATTATCGGAATTTACTATTTTACCGGCCGGAGCAGCACTGATTCCGCCGCGACTGCCTCCGCGACCGCGGTGCACGCAGCCGTTCCGGTCGCGGCGGTGCCGGCGAAGCTCGGCGACTTGAAGCAGTACATTTCCGCGATCGGAACCGTGACGGCCTACAACACGGTCACCGTCAAAAGCCGCGTCGACGGCCAGCTCGATAAAGTAAATTTTACCGAAGGGCAGATTGTAAAGGCCGGCGACCTGCTGGCGCAGATCGATCCGCGCCCATACCAGGTAGCGCTGACCCAAGCCGAGGGTACTCTTGCGAAGGATCTGGCGTCGGTTGAAAACGCGAAGATCACACTCGCGCGCGACAAGGAACTCTTCGACCAGAAGGTCCTCGCGCGTCAGGATCTCGACAACCAGGAAATGGCGGTGGGACAATTCGCGGGTTCGATCGAGAGCGACAAGGGCGCGGTGGACAGCGCCAAGCTTAACCTGGTTTACAGCCGCATCACTTCGCCGATCACCGGACGGGTCGGGCTCCGGCTGGTGGACGCGGGCAATATAATTCACGCGACCGACGCGACGGGCTTGGCGGTGATCACGCAACTGCAGCCGATTGCGGTCGATTTCAGCAGTCCGGAGGACGACCTGCCGAGCCTCCAGACCGCGATGAAGGCCGACCCGCAGTTGCCGGTCGATGCTTACGATCGTGACCTCAAGCACAAGCTCGGCGCCGGGTCGCTGCTCACAACCGACAATCAG
>JBAWCX010000077.1:0-1971 GCA_049590495.1 Binatus sp. (SeqCode) | reverse complement strand
TATATGTGGTCAACTCGTTGAGCCCCATCGGTCCGCGCGCATGCAGCCGATTGGTCGAAATTCCCGTCTCCGCCCCAAATCCGAATTCGAAACCGTCGGTGAAACGCGTCGACGCATTGACGTAAACCGTAGCCGAATCGACCTCGCGTTCAAAGCGCGCGGCCGTTTTCGGGTCGCCGGTGACAATCGCGTCCGCCAGATGAGACCCGTGACGCGCGATAAACTCGATCGCCTCATCCACCGAATCCACGACTTTCACCGCCAATATCAAGTCGAGATATTCAGCGTCCCAATCTTCGTCTGTGGCAGCGCGCACCACGGGCACGATTCTTCGCGTCGCGTCGTCGCCGCGAAGCTCGACGCCGGCCGCCGTCATCCGCGCCGCGAGCGCAGGCAGAAATTTTTCCGCGACCCCACGATGCACCAGCAATTTCTCCATCGAGTTGCAGACCGACGGCCGCGAGCATTTCGCGTTAACGCAAATTTCCTCGGCCATCTTCAGATCCGCCGCCCGATCGACGTAGGTATGGCAGATACCGTCGTAATGAGGCAGCACCGCAATCGCCGAGCCTGCCAGAGCCTCCTTCAACGACTTGCCGCCGCGCGGAATTATCATGTCGATCAGCTCGCTGCTGCGCTTCATGACCTGGATTACCTCGCGATCCGGATCGCGGATAAACGTCGAGGCGTCCGGATCCAGCCCCGCGTCCTGCAACGCGCGCGCGACGAGTCCCGCCAGAAATCCATTGCTGGCGAGCGCCTCGCTGCCACCCCGCAGAACCACGGCGTTCCCCGCTTTGAGCGTCAGCGCCGCCGCATCGACGGTGACGTTGGGGCGCGATTCGTAAATCATCGCGATCACGCCGATCGGCACTCTGATCTTTTCGATCTTCAGCCCGTTGGGCCGCGTCCACTTATCGATCGCGCTCCCGACCGGATCGTCGAGCGCCTCGACTTGGAGCACGCCCACCGCCATCGCTTCGATTCGCTTTTCGTCGAGCGTCAGCCGCTCGACAAACGCGCCGCCGCGCCCGCTCTTGCGCGCGCGCTCCAGGTCAATCGCGTTGGCTCGAATAATTTCCGCGCGTGACTCGCGAATAGCACTCGCCAGCCGGTGCAGAAAGTCGTTCTTCTCCGCCGAAGTAGCAATCGCCATCCGCGGCGCCGCCGCCCGCGCCCGCCCAAGCGCCGCAATAGTATCCGCTTCAACCGTCATCCGACTTTCGAGGATATATATCGGACCCGCTCAAATATAGAATCGACGAAATAAAGTTCGTCCTACGAATCCGGAGAAGAGAGCCGGGATCCTTCGCTTCGCTCAAGAATGACACAAAAAAAGTTCATACAGGGACGAAGTCCCGCATCTTTCTTGACACCGGGTGTAGGGGTCACCCCTGCCCAAGGAAGCGTGAAACCCACGGCGGGTTTCACATTTGATAAAGTGATTTACCCTTCCCCAGGGCTACGCGATCTCCTCGATGAGCACGAAGTTGTCGCGATGGATAATCTCGTCGGCCACTTTGTAGCCGAGCAGGGTCGGAATTTCTGTCGAGCGCCGGCCTGCCACTTTCATCACGTCCGACGCCGGATAGTTCACTAACCCGCGTCCGAACTCGACGCCGTCGGGATCGAGCAGGCTGACGCAATCGCCGCCGCCGAAATCTCCACGCACTTCGCGCACGCCCGACGGCAGCAGAGAACGTCCGCGGTTGCGGAGCGCATCGGCGGCGCCCTTGTCGACCGCGAGCGATCCCGCGGGCCGCAGCGCGAACGCTATCCAATGTTTGCGGCTCTTGAGCCGCACACCAGCAGGCACGATCAGCGTGCCTGCTTCGCGCGCCGGGTCCAGCGCGGCGGTGACGATCCCGGCTTCGCGCCCGCGCGCGATAATCACGGCGATTCCGGCGCGCGCCGCCTGCCGCGCCGCCTTCAACTTGGTCGCCATCCCGCCGACGCCGAGCGGTCCCGCGT
>JBAWCX010000076.1:0-3554 GCA_049590495.1 Binatus sp. (SeqCode) | reverse complement strand
ACAAATCAAGGACATGAATCCGATGGCCAGGATGAGCGATCAGGTGCGCGATGTAACCCAACCCCTTCATATCCTTCAGACGGCAGGTCACTCCGCCGTACCCGACCGTCCAGTACTCGCCCTCGCGGCGGAATAAGCACTCGTTATCTGGGAGGCGTTGATCAGAAAGTGGCGCGGCCGTGTCCCGCAGCTCGATGCGTGCTGCCTCGACACGATCTATCCAACGCTGGCCCCCGCCGTGATGGCGATATAGCTCGAGCGCGGCGTCGAACTTCTCATTCGCGCGACCCTGCTCGCCCGCCGCATTCAGCGCCCGTCCCCAGTAATGCAGTGCCTCAGCTTCCTCGAACGGTACTTGATATCGGCGAAAAATATCTACTGCTTTCTCGAACTGCGCTTCGGCTTCCTCGCATTTGCCCGTAGCCGCAGCAACTACCGCCTCTGCGCATACTACGAAACCCGCAAGCCCGCGCCAATCTTCACCCAACGCCATGATTTCGCGGCATCGCACCAGCTCGCGCTCGGCCGCATCGAGATGACCGATCTGCACACATATCGACGCAATAATGGGCCGGACCAGAATCTCGTTCACCACAGCTATTTCGCTGCCGGCGGTCGCAAAATACTCC
Organism: Binatus sp. (SeqCode); assembly: GCA_049590495.1. Lineage (GTDB taxonomy): Bacteria > Desulfobacterota > Binatia > Binatales > Binataceae > Binatus. The sequence goes on along the minus strand of JBAWCX010000076.1, from coordinate 2,925 downwards.
TTGAACAACGCCAGAGCTTTCTGCGGCCTGCCGGAAAGGCGGCAAATATTGGCGAGTATCTCCAAGCAAGCGGCCAGCGATGCAAGATCACCGAAGTTGCGTAACTTCGGCATTTGATCCTCAATGGCGGCCTCCGCCTCGTCCCATCTGCCCTCGTAAAAGAGCTGACGCGCCAAAATCTGTGTGTGCGTAGCTCCTGTGTAGAGACGTCGAGCACCAGCCAGATCGCCGGCGCGCGCGAGGGCCTCGCCGAGCAACATATGCAGGGTCCGGCGGAAGTGGGGCGCCTGCGTGACACGAGGCTTACTGAGCTCGCGTTGATACCAGCGTAGAGCTTCGGGACTGTCGTGGAAGTAATGACCGCAACCTCCGCCGGTCCAGGTCGCCATGAAGGCCGCGCGCGCGTCGTTCAGCCGGTCGGCTATCTGCCAAGCTCGCTCCAGCAGGGCACGGCTGTCTGCCAATAGACCGGGCCCAAGTAGAAGGAGTCCGTACTGGACGGCGGCATAGGCCCATAAGAGATCATCGTCAAACCGCTCCGCGATTTCCATCGCCCGTTTTCCAGCAGCCAATCCCTCCCGTTGGGTGCCTCGGCTCGTGTACGAGGTCTGTGCGATTCCTATGTACAAGCGTGCCAAGGCCTTCCCCTCGGGTTCCTTAGAGAGCAGCGCCTCGGCCTTGCGAAAGTGTTCGCGAGCCAGGGGGATGTCCGACGTCGGTTCGCCAATCAAGGAGTAGAAGGTTCCAAGTTGAGCGTGGCTCCGTGCCACTTTACCCGCATCTCCGAGACCGATGTATAAGGAAAGCGCCGCTTCCGCATGACGGATCGCCGCCCCGTAGTCGATCGCGGAGCAAATCGCTGCGAGCCGCAGCGATAGACTTGCGCGTCGCTCCGGGCTGTCAATTTGTCCGTCCAGGAGTTCCAGCGCAGCTTCGAAGTGCGATCTCGCCTCCTCGTACGCAAAGACCTCCGCGGCAGCTTCTCCTGCGCCGATAGAATAATCGATTGCTTTCTTTGCGATGCCAGCCGCTCTGAAATGATGCGCCAGCGCCGCCTGATGTGGCTTCAGATGGTCCTTGTAGATTTCCTCGATTGCCGCCCCGATATCGCGATGCGAATCGATGCGCTGATTCGCGGTTAATTCGTCGTAGAGCGCTTCACGGATGAGCGCGTGCGTGAACCGATAGGTCGCACGCGAGGGCGCCGCTACGATGCCGACCTCAGCCGCCTCGCGCATCAACTCCGCGAGAGTTCCCGCGCTGTCTTCGTGGACTCGTTCGAGCAAGACCACGTCGAATTCCTGCCCAATCACGGCGGCGACGGCCAAAGCTGACCGCGCTTCGGTAGATAGCATCGCGAGACGCTTGCGGATCGCGCCGCGAACCCCTTCGGGCAGCTTGAAACCGCTCAAATCCAGGTGCTCCGCGGTCCCGAGTTTCCGCTCGGCGACCAGCACGCGGATAACACCGTCCACGAACAGCGGATTGCCGGCGGTCACGCGGTGCAGCTCCGACGCGAAGGTGGCGCTGGGCGAGCGCTCCGCGCGCTGCTCGATCATTCGCGCTACTTCGTTCTCGGCCAGACCGGCCAACGGCATAGGATGACCATGGCGGACAATCTCGCTGATTGACTCGGCGAGGTAGGGTGAGCGGCGCACTTCGGCGTCTCGATACGTACCCACGATGACGACGCGCGAGTCTGTGAGTCCTCGCGCAACGAACTTGAGCAATTCGAGCGAGCCGCGATCGGCCTCGTGCAAGTCGTCGAGAATCACGACCACCGGGGTAGTGCGCGCGACCTGCCTGACCAGGGTCGCGACCGCATCGAACAGCCGAAAACGCCCCTGCTCCGGATCGGAAGAAGTCCGCTGCTGCGTCGCTTCCGCCGCCAGCTCCGGAATCAGTTGCCCGATCTCAGGAGGGACGGCCGCCTGTTGATTCCGTGCGCGGCCGGGCTCCAGTACGAGCGAGCGGATGATCTCCACCCACGGCCAATACGCGGGCGCTCCGCCGCCTTCCCAGCATCGCCCCCACGCGACGCGAACACCGCGCAAGGCGGCGTCGGCCGCGAGTTCGTCGGCGAGCCGGGTCTTGCCGATTCCGGGTTCGCCGGAAATCAGAAAACAGCCTCCCCGACCCGCGACTGATTCTTCGAGCGCTGCGCGTAACTCTGAGAGTTCGCGCGTGCGTCCTATGAACGCGTTTTGTTGCGCCCCGCGCTCCGCAGCTTCTTGCTTTCCCCCCATAGTCTTTCAGACTACCTATTCATGTTGCAGCATTTTTAGGTAATAGGTAGGCAGGATAACGGAAATCGTATCGCTTTGCCTAATTCAAAAACAGTGTTGACATCGAGTGGGGAGCTGGGATGGGCTCCGCCGCTAGATCCGCCAGGACGGTTGGCGTCCGGGGTCGGGCAGATAAGCGCAGAAGTAACCGGTGCGAATGCACGTGCTCAGGTGAGCGCCCAGCTCCTGGTGGCTCCGCCGGATCCGCTCGAGGCTCACCCGGATGCTCTTGCTGACCGTACCGCGCGCCCGCTCGGTCTCCGCCGTGAAGCGCCGGCTCCGTCCGCCGAGACCAAGTGCGCTTCTCAAGCCGTCGGTCAGAGAATCCAGTTCATTGCGCGTGCGCTCCGCGCGGCCAGGATCGTTGTTGCGCTCGGCCTCGTCCAGTTCTGCGTGGAGCTCGGAAAGCCGCTGCCGATATTCGGCGCGGGCGCGTGAATCGAGGACTTCGCTCGCGTCACCCGGGTCCGAGACCACTTCAAGGTCCTCGGCTTGCAGGTCTGCGGTTGGCGCCGGCGCCGCCCCACTACCTCCGACCTGCGCAAACAAATCAAGGACATGAATCCGATGGCCAGGATGAGCGATCAGGTGCGCGATGTAACCCAACCCCTTCATATCCTTCAGACGGCAGGTCACTCCG
>JBAWCX010000075.1:0-6864 GCA_049590495.1 Binatus sp. (SeqCode) | reverse complement strand
TGAGCCCGAGTGAAGGGCTACTCGCCACGGAATGCCGATATGATCGAGCATCGTGGCCACACTCGCTCAGGCGGCTTTGCGCGCGCTGGGCGTCAAGCGCACCGGCAGATGCTTCAGACCGTTGATGAAGTTCGAGCGCAGTCGTTTGACCGGGCCAGTCCGCTCTACCGACGCGACTCGCTTCACGAGCTCTTCGAACAGGATGCTCATTTCCATCCGCGCCAGGCTGGCGCCGAGGCAGAAGTGCGGTCCGCCTCCGCCGAACGCGACGTGCTGATTGGGCGTGCGCCTGATGTCGAAGCTGAACGGGTCGGGGAAAATATCTTCGTCGCGATTCGCCGAGATGTACCAGATGCTTACCTTGTCGCCCGCCTTGAATTTTTGCCCGCGCAGCACCGTGTCGCGCGTGACGTTGCGGCGGAAGAACATCACCGGAGACGCCCAGCGCAGGATTTCCTCCGTGGCGGACGTCACCAGCGCCGGATTTTCCACGAGCATCGCGAACTGCTCGGGATACTCGATCAGCGCATGCATCCCGTGCGACATCGCGTTGCGCGTCGTCTCGTTGCCGGCCACCGCGAGCAACAGGAAGAACACGTTGAAGTCCATCTCGGAGAGCGTGTCGCCGTTGGCATCCGGTTTGAGTAGGGTGGTGACGATATCGTCGCGCGGATGCTCGCGGCGCTGCTTCGCCAGCTCGTTGGAGTACATGTACATCTCGATCGCTGCCTGCTGGACCTTCTCCTGGCTGACCGCATATTCGGGATCCTTGCTGCCGATCATCCGGTTGCTCCATTCGAAGAGCTTGTGCCGATCTTCGTAAGGCACGCCCAGCATCTCGGCGATCACCTGCAGCGGAAGCTCGGCCGCGACGTCGGTTACGAAATCGCAATCGCGCTTCTCGATCGCCGGGTCGAGAATTTTCGTGACCATCTCCCGGATGTGCGTGCTGAGCGCGTTGATCATGCGCGGCGTGAATCCGCGATTCACCAGCGAGCGGTAGCGCGTGTGATCGGGCGCGTCCATCGTGAGCATCATGCGGCCCTGCGCCGACAGATCGGCCGCCGCGTCGGCGTCCTCGAGCGCGACTACGCCGCCGCGCGACTGCTCGGACGAGTACGTCACGCCGTCGCGGCCCACTTCGACGACGTCGTCGTAACGCGTAATCACCCAAAAGCCGGGACCACCCGGCTCGTGATGTCTGAAGATGGGCGCGTTGTGCCGCAGGTAAGTGAACCACTCGTCGGGAACTCGTTCTTCGAAAACGAGTGGGTCGAGCAGATTGATCTCGCGGACGTCCACAATTTTCCTCCCCGCGCCAATATGCGAATGCGTTCTAATCTACCAAGAGTCCGCCAGCGTGCGTCAATCGCGAGTAGTGCGGCGGCGTCCGCTAGCCATGCAGCGTATCCACTGCATTTTGTCGTTCCCTTCCAGCCCCTAAGTAATCTAACATCACACTGGCATTGAAGTTCGATTAGGTCGGGAGGTCTCGATGGATTCAGCGGATGCGAAAATCGCGGGCGGAGGCGCCACCACTGCCGCGCATACTTCCCAGCCATTGACCCTCAAGATCAAGCTTCTGTACGGCGCTCCAAGCTTCGCCGGCGCCGCCATGATCATCCCGATCTTAATCTACATGCCGAAGTTCTATGCCGACGTGGTGCTGGTGCCGCTCGGATTCCTCGCCATGGCGATCGCGATCGCACGCTCGCTGGACGCGCTGAGCGATCCTATAATGGGCTGGATCTCCGATCACACGCACACGCGTCTCGGCCGTCGCCGGCCTTACATGCTGGTCGGCGCTCCGCTGTGCGGCCTGGCTTTTTTCTGCCTGCTGAATCCGCCGGCGTCGCTGACTGGAGGCCGCGCGGCGATTTGGTTTGGCATATTCTTCATCCTTTACTTTATATTTCATACCGTTTACGTTTTGCCGCACTACGCGCTCGGTCCCGAGCTGACCCAGAATTACAACGAGCGCTCGACCCTGTTCGCGTGGCGTGAGTCTTTCACCATCCTCGGAACGATCGTGGCCGCGGGAGCGCCTGGCGTCATGATCCAAGCTTTCCACATGGCCCCGCGGCAGGTGTTCTTCCGGCTCGGAATTTTTTTCGGCGTTTTGCTCGCCGTGCTCTACACCCTGCTGGTACTGACGATAAAGGAACGCCCCGATTTCGTGGCCCGCGAAAGCAATCCGTTAGTGCCCGGCGTGCGACGCGCGTTGCGCAACCGCCCGTTCGGGATTCTGCTCGCCAGCTATGTCGTAGCTAGCATCGGGTAGTGGGCGGTTTTGGTCATGGGACTAGCGCCGCCCGAGCAAGCAGAGGCGGCAACATAAACTACGTGAAGGAGAAATCGCTCGTGAACGTAGTATGGAGAGGTGCCAGTGGTGCCGACTACACCAGCACTCTTTATGGATTCAGATCAGGAGCAGTGCTCCCAGCTAAATCAGGCGTGTACATCGTCTGCACACCTTCCAGACAACAACCGAATGTTTGGTCAGCAATTTATGTCGGTGAGGCCGAAAACCTCAACGATCGACTAAATACCAACCTCAAGAATCATCCTCGATACAGCTGCTTCGTTCGAGCAGGTGCAACCCAAGTGTGCCTTTTGGACGGCGGGTGGCGCGATTATCGTCTGGCCCTTGAACAGGATTTACGTAGCGGCCTTGATCCTCCGTGCAATCGACGGTGAGGTTCAAAACCGCCCACTACCTAGCATCGCGGGTGCTATTCCGGCGACCATGATGCCGTTCTTCAACGCGTACGTGATCCGGCCGGCTCATCCCGACGTATGGATCTCGAAGCTGCTGGTTGGTTACTTCGGATTCGGATTTCTCGCGATGCCGGTGTGGCTCTGGATTGCACGCAGAGTTGGAAAGCTCAACGCGTGGCTCGCCAGCTTTTTTCTGAGCATCAGCGGCGGCGCCGCGATGTTCCTGCTGCGGCCCGGCGACATCCATTGGCTGATGGTGGTGATTTGCTGGGCGGGCATCGGATTCGGCGCCGGCCTGTTCCTGACGCCCTCGATGCAGGCCGACGTGATCGATTACGACGAGCTCTACACCGGCAAGCGTCGCGAGGCGCAGTACACCGCGTTCTGGTCGATGCTACCGAAGTTCGTCGCGATTCCCAGCGCGGCAGTTCCGATCGCGATTCTCGCCTCGCTCGGCTACATCCCCAACGCCATACAGGTTCCGCGAGTGGTCTTCGCGATTCGGGCGATCTTCGCGCTCGGGCCCGCGACTTGCTCCGCTCTTTCATTCTTAATCGCGCGCAGGTTTCCGATCACCGAAACGATCCACAGAAAGATCCTTGACGGAATCGCGCTTCACCAGGGCGGCGAGGCTGCCGTCGATCCATTAACTGGCGCGATCGTAGCGCCGCCGACACCCGGTCACGACGAGGACGTCGGCTGGTTCCTCGACTACTTTTCCAGCGGCGAGCTGAAGCGTTACCTGGTTCGCGGCGCGTCGCAGCCGGTCCGCGACGTACTCACCGTCGCGGCAATGTCGATCGGCGTCACGATGCTCTCGGTTTTCTATGTTCTCAATCGCGTGAGCTCGCTGCGCGCCGATCCCGGCGCAATGACTTCGCTGATCGTCGTCGCGGGAGGGCTCGCCTTCGCGATATTCGTCTTTCACATGATGCGCCTTGGACCCGCGCGCCGGCTCGCCGCGGGTGAAGTGCCCGCCGATGTCGTCCGCGCGCACCTCGGCCAGGTCGTCGACGCTCTCCAAACAGGAACGCCGGCACCCGCCGTCGCACCCAGTGTCGTCGGCGGCAGCTAGTTGATAAGAAATAAGTAGGGCGCGGGTCGATGCCCGCTGCCGCTCGCGCCGAGGGCCGGAGGATTTGCCGATGCCGTCAATCCCTGTTGTGTCCGCCAACGACTCCTCGTCTCAGGTCGTCGCATGCCTCGAGCGCGACGGCGCGGTGGTCGTCACTGGTGTGACCGATAGGACTACGCGCGACGCCATCCTGCGCGAACTCGCGCCGCATCTGGAGATCGTCGATCCCGACGCGAGCATCAACAAGGCCTATGAGGCCGACGGCGGAACTTCAGATTTCTATCCGGGCAAAACCAAGCGCATCACCGCCTTGGTCGCGCGGTCGGAAACTTTCCGCACCTTCGTGACGCATCCGCTGATGCTGTCGGCGTGCGACGCGATCCTGAAACCCAACTGCGTGCATTACCAGGTGCACGCTACCGCCGCGCTCAAGATTGGTCCCGGCGCGCGCGAGCAAGTGCTCCATCGCGAGGAGGATCCGTATCAATTCTTCAAAGTGCCGCGGCCCCGGATGATCCTCGCCAGCATGTGGGCGATTACCGATTTCACCGAGGCCAACGGCGGCACTCTGATCGTTCCCGGCAGCCATCTCTGGCCCGCCGAGCGCACTGCGCGCCGCGAGGAAGTCGTCGCCGCCGCGATGCCCGCCGGTTCCGTCCTGCTCTGGATGGGCGGCACGCTGCATGGCGCCGGCGCGAATCGCACCGACGAGTGGCGCTACGGCGTCTTCCTCTCGTATTCACTCGGCTGGCTGCGCCAGGAAGAAAATCAATACGTCGACGTGCCCGGCGAGATCGCGCGGACGCTCAGCAAAGAGGTGCGCGACCTCGTGGGCTACAGGATGCATATGGGAATCGGCTACTTCGACGTTTCCGTGAGGCGCAGTCGCGGCGAGAATAGCTGATGCCGAAGATTTCTTATCGCGTGCGGCCGGAGACCGCGGTGCTCACTCGGGGCTTCGACCCGGAATTGTCGGTCGGCTCGGCCAGGCCGCCGGTCTATCGCAGCTCGACGTTTGTCTTTCCAAGTCCGGAGGCGGCCGAGCGTGCGTTTGGAATCGTGCTTGGCAAAATCCGTCCGCTCGGCGACGATCGTCCCGACCTGATCTACGCGCGCTTGAATCATCCCAACGCCGAAATCCTCGAGGAGCAGCTCGTGCCCCTCGAGCGCGGCGCCAACTCCGCCGCCATCTTCAATTCCGGCATGGCCGCGATCTTCACCGTGATGCTCGCGTTCCTTGAGCGTGGCGGCTCGCTCATCTACACGCAGCCGCTGTACGGCGGCAGCCAACACTTGATCCATCAGGTGATCGAGCCGCTCGGCTTCGATGCGCGCCCGGTGCCCGCAGGCAATACGAAGGCGCTGACCGAGGCTATAGAGCAGGCGAACAATCTGAGCCTTGTGCTGATCGAGACTCCCGCCAATCCCACGCTCGTGATGACCGATATCGCGCAAGCGTCCGCCGCAATCCGCCGAAAGAAGAAACGCGCCCTGCTCGCTATCGACAACACTCTGCTCGGTCCCACGTTTCAGCATCCGCTGATTCATGGCGCGGACCTCGCGATTTACTCGGCAACCAAGTTCCTCGGCGGATTCAGCGACCTGCTGGCCGGCGCCGTGGTCGCGACGGATCCCGAACTGATCCAGACGCTGACCGGAATGCGCGCGCTGCTCGGAAATATCCTGCAGGCCGACGAATGCTGGATGCTCGATTCGCGCCTTTCGACGGTCGCGCTGCGGATGAACCGCCAGAGCAAGAACGCGCAACGCATCGCCGAGCAGTTGGCCAAACATCCGCGCGTCACACGCGTCATCTACCCTTCCCTGTTCACCGACGCCGCACAGATTGAGATTCGCGACGCGCAGACCGACTACCCGGGCTCGCTCGTGTCGTTGGAGGTCGAAGGCGGCAAGACCGGCGCGTTCGAATTCCTGCGTCGTTTGAAGATCGCCAAGAACGCGGTCAGCCTCGGCGGCGTCGAGACTCTCGTATGCCATCCGATGACGACCACCCACAGCGAGCTGTCGGCGGAAGAATTGTCAGCCGCCGGAATCAGCGAGTCGCTCGTGCGCATCTCGATCGGCACCGAGCATTGGCGCGACCTGCTCGAAGAATTCACCCGCGCGCTCGGCTGACGGGGCGCCTGTTAGATCAATTTCATTCCGAGCGCGGCTTCGAGTTCGGCAATCGCCTGCGGCCCGTTTTCCACTTTGATCGTCGTCATGCCCATCGCGCGCGCGGGCTTCAGGTTGCCTCCGAGGTCGTCGAGGTAGACGCACGCGTCCGGCGTCACGCCGAGCTTCTCGCACATCATCAGGTAGATGCGCGGGTCGGGTTTGCGGATGCCGGCCTTTGACGATTCGATCAGCTCGTCGAACAGTTCCATGATCTCGCGCGAGTAGATCGAGCGGCTGGTGTTGACCGCGGCAGACCCGTCCGCCGGCATGTTGTTGGTGATGCAGCCGGTCTTGAACCGCGACTTGATGCGGCGCAGCGCCTCGATCATCTCGGGCCGGAAGTCGCCCGCGAGCAGCGCGACGACGTCGCGGCCTGGAATCTCGTAGCCGAGCGTCCTCGCTTCGGCCGCGAACGCCGCGTCGAAGCCGGCAAAGTCGATATCCGAGCGCTCGAACCTCGCCCATGCGTTGTTCTCGTGATTGGTCGAGTTGATCCTGCGGATCACGCCAACTGGGATGCCGCGTTCGCGCTCGTAGCGCGCAAAGGCCTCGAACGGCGAGGTGGTAAACACGCCGCCAAAATCCCAGATCACAGCTTCGATCACGTTGTTCCTATTTCGCGGACAGGCGGAGTTCGCTGAGCCCTCGCAGGGCCATTGAGCCTCGGTATTCCAGCTTGGCATCCGGATTGGCTAGTTGCAGGCGCGGGAATTTCTCGAGCATCGCTTCGATCGCGATTGCGCCTTCCAGCCGCGCCAGCGGCGCGCCCAGGCAGAAGTGGATTCCCTCGCCGAACGACACATGCTCGTTGGGATCGCGCGCGACGTCGAATTTTTCGGGACTTGGGAAGTGCGCGGGGTCGCGGTTGGCGGCCGCCAGCAGAATGAAGGCGA